>NZ_JBHVUQ010000147.1:0-19624 GCF_042884105.1 Streptomyces sp. NPDC058157 | reverse complement strand
GTTTGGAGCCGCGCCCGGCGCTTGAGGGCGGGAACGGTGGAAGGGCGGGTAGGGGACCGCTCCGCGCAGCGGGGAAAGGCGACGGCCCGCACCCTCCCGAAGCGGGTGCGGGCCGTCGCGGCGGAGGGTTACGCCTTGCGGAGGCGGAACGTCAGGGCGAGGGGCTCGTCCTCGAACGGGGCTCCGAAGGAGGCGTCCGCCTCACCGGCGGCGAAGTCCGTCGCGAGGACCTCGTCCGCGATCAGGGCCGCGTGGTCCGTGAGGGCCGTGACGACCTCCGGGGAGGCCGAGGACCACCGCAGGGCGATCCGGTCCGCCACGTCGAGGCCGGAGTTCTTCCGGGCCTCCTGGATCAGCCGGATCGCGTCACGGGCGAGCCCCGCGAGCCGCAGCTCCGGCGTGATCTCCAGGTCCAGCGCGACGGTCGCGCCGGAGTCCGAGGCCACCGACCAGCCCTCGCGCGGGGTCTCGGTGATGATGACCTCCTCCGGCGTGAGGGTGACCTCCTCGCCGTTCACCGTCACGACCGCCGAGCCGGACCGCAGCGAGAGGGACAGGGCCGCCGCGTCCGCCGCGGCCACGGCCTTCGCCACGTCCTGCACGCCCTTGCCGAACCGCTTGCCCAGCGCCCGGAAGTTCGCCTTCGCCGTCGTGTCGACCAGCGAACCGCCCACCTCGGAGAGGGAGGCCAGCGAGGAGACGTTCAGCTCCTCCGTGATCTGCGCCTGCAGCTCCGGCGACAGCGCGTCGAAGCCGACCGCGCCGACCAGCGCGCGCGACAGCGGCTGACGGGTCTTGACGCCCGACTCGGCGCGCGTCGCACGGCCCAGCTCCACCAGGCGGCGGACCAGCAGCATCTGCTGCGACAGGACCGGGTCGATCGCCGAGGCGTCGGCCGTCGGCCAGGTGGACAGGTGCACCGACTCCGGGGCGTCCGGGCTGACCGGGACGACCATGTCCTGCCAGACCCGCTCCGTGATGAAGGGGGTCAGCGGGGCCATCAGCCGGGTGACCGTCTCGACGACCTCGTGCAGCGTGCGCAGGGCCGCCTTGTCGCCCTGCCAGAACCGGCGGCGCGAGCGGCGCACGTACCAGTTGGACAGGTCGTCCACGAACGCGGACAGCAGCTTGCCGGCGCGCTGGGTGTCGTACGCCTCCATCGCCTCCGTGACCTCGGAGACGAGGGTGTTCAGCTCGGACAGCAGCCACTTGTCCAGCACCGTGCGGTCCGTCGGCGCCGGGTCGGCGGCCGACGGGGCCCAGCCGGACGTCCGCGCGTACAGGGCCTGGAAGGCGACGGTGTTCCAGTACGTGAGGAGCGTCTTGCGGACGACCTCCTGGATCGTGCCGTGGCCCACGCGCCGCGCCGCCCACGGGGAGCCGCCGGCCGCCATGAACCAGCGGACCGCGTCCGCGCCGTGCTGGTCCATGAGCGGGATCGGCTGGAGGATGTTGCCGAGGTGCTTGGACATCTTGCGGCCGTCCTCGGCGAGGATGTGGCCCAGGCAGACCACGTTCTCGTACGAGGACTTGTCGAAGACCAGCGTGCCGACCGCCATCAGGGTGTAGAACCACCCGCGGGTCTGGTCGATCGCCTCCGAGATGAACTGCGCCGGGTAGCGCTTCTCGAAGATCTCCTTGTTCCTGTACGGGTAGCCCCACTGCGCGAACGGCATCGAGCCCGAGTCGTACCAGGCGTCGATGACCTCCGGGACGCGGACGGCTTCGAGGGAGCAGCCCTCGGCCGTGCAGGTGAAGGTCACGTCGTCGATGTACGGGCGGTGCGGGTCCAGGGCGGAGTGGTCCTGCCCGGACAGCTCGCTCAGCTCGGCGCGCGAGCCGACGCAGGTGAGGTGGTTCTCCTCGCAGCGCCAGATCGGCAGCGGGGTGCCCCAGTAGCGGTTGCGGGAGAGCGCCCAGTCGATGTTGTTGTTCAGCCAGTCGCCGAAGCGGCCCTGCTTGACCGACTCGGGGAACCAGTTGGTCTTCTCGTTCTCCCGCAGCATCGCGTCCTTGACGGCGGTGGTGCGGATGTACCAGGACGGCTGCGCGTAGTAGAGCAGGGCCGTGTGGCAGCGCCAGCAGTGCGGGTAGCTGTGCTCGTAGGCGATGTGCTTGAACAGCAGGCCGCGCGCGTCGAGGTCGGCGGTCAGCTTCTCGTCGGCCTTCTTGAAGAAGACGCCGCCGACGAGCGGGACCTCCTCCTCGAAGGTGCCGTCGGGACGGACCGGGTTCACGACGGGCAGGCCGTACGCGCGGCAGACCGCGAGGTCGTCGGCGCCGAAGGCGGGGGACTGGTGGACCAGACCGGTGCCGTCCTCGGTCGTGACGTACTCCGCGTTCACGACGTAGTGGGCGGGCTCCGGGAACTCGACCAGGGAGAACGGACGCTCGTACGTCCAGCGCTCCATCTCCTTGCCGGTGAAGCTCTGCCCGGTGGCCTCCCAGCCCTCGCCGAGCGCCTTCTCCAGCAGCGGCTCGGCGACGACGAGCTTCTCCTCGCCGTTCGTCGCGACCACGTACGTCACGTCGGGGTGGGCGGCGACCGCCGTGTTGGACACCAGGGTCCAGGGGGTCGTCGTCCAGACCAGGAGCGCGGCCTCACCGGCGAGCGGGCCGGAGGTCAGCGGGAAGCGGACGTAGACGGAGGGGTCGACGACCGTCTCGTAGCCCTGCGCCAGCTCGTGGTCCGAGAGGCCGGTGCCGCAGCGCGGGCACCAGGGGGCGACGCGGTGGTCCTGGACCAGCAGGCCCTTGTTGAAGATCTCCTTCAGCGACCACCACACGGATTCCACGTACTCGGGGTCCATGGTCCGGTACGCGTCGTCCAGGTCGACCCAGTAGCCCATACGGGTCGTGAGCTCGGTGAACGCGTCGGTGTGGCGGGTCACGGACTCACGGCACTTGGCGTTGAACTCGGCGATGCCGTACGCCTCGATGTCCTGCTTGCCGTTGAAGCCGAGCTCCTTCTCGACGGCGAGCTCGACCGGCAGGCCGTGGCAGTCCCAGCCGGCCTTGCGGGCCACGTGGTAGCCGCGCATGGTGCGGAAGCGGGGGAAGACGTCCTTGAAGACGCGGGCCTCGATGTGGTGCGCGCCGGGCATGCCGTTCGCGGTGGGCGGGCCCTCGTAGAAGACCCACTCGGGGCGTCCCTCGGACTGCTCCAGCGTCTTGGCGAAGGTCTTGCTCTCGCGCCAGAAGTCGAGGACGGCGTGTTCGAGGGCGGGCAGGTCGACCTGGGCGGGTACCGGGCGGTACTGCGGCGGTGTGGTCATGAGGCTGAACTCTTCCTCCGGCGGGGTGTCACTTCCGTCCGGAGGGACGAGAGCGTCTGCTGCTCCCGCGGTACCACCCTCCTTGGCCTCCGGACGGGTCCGGCGGCCCCCTCATTGGGGTGCGAAGCCGGTTCTACCGGCCCTACGGGGATCCCGTGCGGGCTTTCTTC
This sequence comes from Streptomyces sp. NPDC058157, assembly GCF_042884105.1. Classification (NCBI taxonomy): domain Bacteria; kingdom Bacillati; phylum Actinomycetota; class Actinomycetes; order Kitasatosporales; family Streptomycetaceae; genus Streptomyces; species Streptomyces sp. NPDC058157. The sequence goes on along the minus strand of NZ_JBHVUQ010000147.1, from coordinate 16,179 downwards.
CGGCGGCTCCGGGGTGATCCTTCACGTCGCGCTCGCCCCCGGGCTCTCACCGTCCCCGGGTCGCTCCTGGCTGCGTCCGACGCTACTCGTCCCCATCCATGCCTTTCGCTGCGCCCAGTGTACGGGCCGGGGCGCGGCTCGGCAGACCGGTTTACGTCGGGGCGCGGCGGGCCGGGGGAGGGGCCCGGGCGTGCCCCGGACGGCCGGACGGGGCGGCCGGGGACCGGCGGGGGCGGGCGGGGCGGATTACGGGGGCTCCCGCTGGGCACAACGGATGCAGGTTGACCTCGATGGACGCGTGCCCCGTTGCCGTGGGACCGGAGCCGATTTATCGTTCCGGCACGATTTGGCTAAAAAGGCCACATCCGGTGAAAAGGGGCCGCGGCCATGGTGGCGAAGAAGACGGCGACACGGGAGGTGGCTGCTGTGCCAGGCTCCACGGCTGCCGCCGAACGGGCCGCGCCCGCGAAGACGGCGGCGACCGGGAAGGCCGTGGCCGCGCCCGGCGGGACAGCTGCGAAGAAGGCCCCGGCCGAGAAGGCGGTGGCCAAGAAGGCCCCGGCGAAGAAGGCCCCGGCCAAGAAGGCGGTAGCCGAGAAGGCGGTGGCCAAGAAGGCCCCGGCCGAGAAGGCGGCCGTCAAGAAGCGCGTCGCGAAGAAGGCGGCCGCCGGCAAGGCCGAGGCTCCCGCCGGGGCGGCGGAGGCCGTGGCCGGGCGGGGTACGGGTAGGGGTGCGGCCGCGGCGGTCGTGACCGAGGGGGCGGCCCCGGCCGCGCGGAAGACGGGAGCTCGGAAAGTGGTTGCCAAGAAGACGGCGGGCACGGCCCGCAAGACGGCCGGCGACACCGCGGGCGGCCTCGCGGCCACGGCCCCCGGCGAGCTCGCCGTACGCCCCGGGGAGGAGCCCTGGACCGCCGAGGAGGTCGCGGAGGCCCGTACGGAGCTGCTCTCCGAGGTGATGCGGCTGCGCGTGGAGCTGGAGGCCTCCGAGATGGCCATCTCCGGCCTGATGCGGGACTCGGGCGACGGCGCGGGCGACGACCAGGCCGACACCGGCACCAAGAACATCACCCGGGAGTCGGAGCTGGCCCTGGCGGCGAACGCCACCTCCATGCTGGAGCAGACCGAGCGGGCGCTGGAACGCCTGGAGGCGGGTACGTACGGGCTCTGCGAGAACTGCGGCAAGCCCATCGGGAAGGCCCGCATGCAGGCCTTCCCGCGCGCCACGCTGTGCGTGGACTGCAAGCAGAAGCAGGAGCGAAGGCACTAGCCAGGACGTACGCACACTGACGTACTCTCGTGTCTCGTCGGGATCGAGCTAGTTCGAGGGACTCACGTGGCAGAGGCGGAGCGCATCATCGGTACGCCGGAGGTCGGGGACGACGCCGAGCCGCAGTCGGAGCCCGGCGTGCCCCGGGGGCGCAGGCGGATCGCGGCGCTGCTGATCGTGGCGGTGCTGGCGTACCTGCTCGACCTCGGCAGCAAGATGCTGGTTGTGGCCCGGCTGGAGCACCGGCCGCCGATCGAGATCGTCGGCAACCTGCTGAAGTTCGACGCGATCCGCAACCCCGGCGCGGCCTTCGGCTTCGGTGAGGCCTTCACGATCATCTTCACCGTGATCGCGGCGACCGTGATCGTGGTGATCGTCCGGCTGGCCCGCAAGCTGTACAGCCTGCCCTGGGCGATCGCCCTGGGCCTGCTGCTGGGCGGTGCGCTGGGCAACCTGACCGACCGGATCTTCCGCTCCCCGGGCGTGTTCCGGGGGGCCGTGGTCGACTTCATCGCGCCCGCCCACTTCGCCGTCTTCAACCTCGCCGACTCGGCCATCGTGTGCGGCGGGATCCTGATCGTCCTGCTGTCCTTCAAGGGCCTGGACCCGGACGGCACGGTCCACAAGGACTGACCGCGGAGGCGCGCGCGGGAATGGTCTTCCGCCGGGTCCGGCATACTCGACGGGTGAGTACGATTCCCGAGATCCGCACCCTGCCCGTTCCCGATGGCCTGGAAGGCGAGCGCGTCGACGCCGCCATCGCCCGTATGTTCGGTTTTTCCCGGACGAAGGCGGCCGAACTGGCGGCGGAGGGGAAGGTCTCGGTCGACGGCAGCGTCGTCGGCAAGTCCGAGCGCGTGCACGGCGGCGCCTGGATGGAGGTCGAGATGCCGGCGCCTCCGCGGCCGGTCGAGCTGGTGGCCGAGCCGGTGCCGGGCATGGAGATCGTCCACGACGACGACGACATCGTGGTCATCATGAAGCCGGTGGGCGTCGCCGCCCACCCGAGCCCCGGCTGGACCGGCACCACCGTCATCGGCGGCCTCGCCGCGGCCGGCTACCGGATCTCCACCTCGGGCGCGTCCGAGCGGCAGGGCATCGTGCACCGCCTCGACGTCGGCACGTCCGGCCTGATGGCCGTGGCCAAGTCGGAGCGCGCGTACACCTCGCTGAAGAACCAGTTCCGCGAGCGGGTCGTGGACAAGCGGTACCACGCGCTGGTGCAGGGGCACCCGGACCCGATGAGCGGCACCATCGACGCGCCGATCGGACGGCACCCGAGCGCGGACTACAAGTGGGCGGTGACCCAGGACGGCAAGCCGTCGGTCACGCACTACGACCTGATCGAGGCGTTCCGGGCGGCGTCGCTGCTGGACATCAAGCTGGAGACGGGCCGCACGCACCAGATCCGCGTGCACATGTCGGCCCACCGGCACCCGTGCGTCGGCGACCTCACGTACGGGGCCGACCCGACGGTCGCCAAGCGGCTCGGTCTGACCCGGCAGTGGCTGCACGCGGTGCGGCTCGGGTTCGAGCACCCGGCGGACGGCCAGTGGGTGGAGTTCGAGAGCGGCTACCCCGCCGACCTCCAGCACGCGCTGGACGTCATCCGCGCCGAAAGCCAGTAGCCTCCGGCGGGTACGGGGCGCCCTGCGGGGCTGGATTGCCCGCAGGGCAATTCCAGCCCCGCCGGCGATTGAGGCGCGGGGGTCTGGGGGCGGAGCCCCCAGGAACGGTGGGGGCCAATCCCCGGAAGCGGCGCAGCCTGCTGGCAGGGTGGGGGAGTGGATCAGCTCGCTCTGCTCTTCGTGCTGTTGCTCGGCGCCGTCGTCACCGTTCCGCTCGGGGACCGGCTGGGGCTGCCCGCGCCCGTGCTGATGACCCTGGGCGGGGTCGTGCTGGCGCTGGTGCCCGCCGTGCCCAACGTCGACATCCCGCCCGAGTTCATCCTGCCGCTCGTGCTGCCGCCCCTGCTGTACGCCTCCGCGCAGCGGACCTCCTGGCGGCAGTTCGCGGCCAACGTCCGGCCGATCCTGCTGCTGGCGGTGGCCCTGGTCTTCGTGACCACCGCCGCCGTGGCCGCCGTCGCGAACGCCGTCGTCCCCGGGCTGCCCGTCGCGGCGGCCGTCGCGCTCGGCGCGCTCGTCGCCCCGCCCGACCCGGTCGCGGCCACCGCCGTGGCCGGCTCGCTCGGGCTGCCGCGGCGCATGGTGTCGATCCTGGAGGGCGAGGGCCTCTTCAACGACGTCACCGCCATCGTCCTGTACCACGTGGCCGTCGCGGCCGCGGTGAGCGGAAGCTTCTCCTGGCCGGACGCGCTCGGGGAGTTCGTGCTGTCCGCCGTGGTGGCCGTGGCCGTCGGGCTCGCGCTGGGCTGGGCCACCAACCGGCTGATGGGCCGGCTCGGGGACGCCACCCTCCAGATCGGGCTGACCCTCCTCGTGCCGTTCGTCTCCTACGTGGTGGCCGAGGAGCTCCAGGGGTCGGGGGTGCTGGCCGTGCTGACCACCGCCCTGTTCCTCGCCGAGTACGCCACCGACGCCGACGACGTGCTGGGCCGCCTCGCCGGGCACACCTTCTGGGAGGTGGTCGACGTCCTCGTCACCGGTGTGGCCTTCGGGCTGATCGGGCTGGAGCTGCACAACGTCTTCGGCGTCGCGAAGGGCCGCGAGTGGGAGATGGCCGGCTGGGCGGCGGCCGTGATCGCGGTGGTGGTCGCCGTACGCCTGGCGTGGCTGCTGCCGGCCGGCTGGCTGGCGAAGAAGCTGCACGGGCGGCGCGACTACGACGAGGAGATCCCGCTGAGCTGGCGGGAGAGCGTGGTCATGTGGTGGGCGGGGATGCGCGGGGTGGCCTCCGTCGCGCTGGCCCTGGCCGTCCCGCTGCGGACGGACGCCGGGGAGCCCTTCCCGGACCGGGACGAGATCGTGTTCATCGCCTTCGCCGTCATCATGGCCACCCTCGTGTTCCAGGGGCTGACGCTGCCCTGGCTGGTGCGCAGGCTCGGGGTGGAGGCGGACACGGACGCCGAACGGGAGACCGAGCGGGCGCTCGCGCTGCGCGCGGCCAAGGCGGCCAAGCGGCGGCTGCGGGAGATCGAGGAGGTCGAGGACCTCCCGGAGGACCTCGTCGAGGTGCTGTACCGGCGTGCGTACGACGTGGGGGCGAGGATCAGCCCCGACCTGGTCGACGAGGAGCGGCGCGAGGCGTACGCGAAGCGGGTGGAGCGCATCCGCCAGGTCCAGCGCATCCAGCGGGAGATGATGTCCGCCGCCCGTCACGAGGTCCTGGCGGCCCGCAGCGAACCGGGGGCCGACCCGGAGATCGTCGACCGGGTACTGCGCCACCTCGACGTCCGCAGCCTGCGCAGCGCGTAGCGGCCTCAGTCGCGCGGGGGCGCCTCGGCGGTGGTGACGCGGGGGAGGGCGTAGGGGTGTGCGGCGGCCAGCCAGGTGATCAGGCGCTCGCGGACCGCGCAGCGCACGGTCCACAGGTCGTCGGAGTCCTTCGCGGTGACCACCGCGCGGACCACGATGGTGTTCGGGGTGGTGTCCGTGACGGCCAGGCTGCCGGTGCGGCCGTCCCATTCGGGGACGTCCCGCAGGATTTCGGTGAGCCGGTCCCGCATCAGGGCGACCGGGGCCGAGTGGTCCAGGTGCCAGAAGACGGTGCCGGTCATCTGGGCGCCGCCGCGCGACCAGTTCTCGTACGGCTTGCTCGTGAAGTACGAGACCGGCATCGTGATGCGGCGCTCGTCCCAGGTGCGGACCACGAGGAAGGTCAGGGTGATCTCCTCGACCTTGCCCCACTCCTTGTCCACGACCACCGTGTCCCCGATGCGCACGGTGTCGCCGAAGGCGATCTGGAGTCCGGCGAAGAGGTTGCCGAGGGTGGACTGGGCGGCGATGCCGGCCACGATGCCGAGGACCCCGGCCGAGGCCAGCACCGAGGCGCCGACGGCGCGCATCGCGGGGAAGGTCAGCAGCATCGCGGCCGCGGCGACCACGACGGCCACGGCGGTGAGGGCCCGCTGGATCAGGGTGACCTGGGTGCGCACCCGCCGCACCCGGGCGTCGTCCGGCGCGGAGGCGGCGTAGCGGGCGTACGCGGAGTCGACGACGGCGGTCGCGACGGCGACGAGCAGCCACGCGGTCGAGGCGATCTGGACCAGGGTCAGGACGTGGCCCACGGTGCCCGCGCGGCCGGGCAGGAGGTGCGCCGGCCGGTACGCGGCCTGGAGCGCGGCGGTGGCCAGGACCAGCCGGAACGGCAGGACGCAGCGGCGCAGCAGGCCCCACAGCGGGGTCTCGGTGTGCCGGGCGTCGGCCTGGCGCAGCAGCAGGTCGAGGACCCAGCCGGCGAGCAGGGTGAGGATCAGGACGGCGCAGACGACGGTGGCGGGACGCAGGACGTTCTCCATCTCCATGGGGGAGAACCTATCCGCGGGGCGCCGCCGGACTCGTGCCATCGCGGGCAATGGCACGATGGGAGGCATGAACATCATGCTCTTCCACTCGACGTACGGGCTGCGGCCCGCGGTGCACGCGGCGGCCGACCGGCTGCGGGCCGCCGGACACCGGGTAGAGGTGCCCGACCTCTTCGAGGGCCGTACGTTCGAGACGTTCGAGGAGGGCGTGGCCCACCTGGAGGAGGTGGGGCGCGACGAGCTGCTCAAGCGGGCGGTGCTGGCCGCGGCGCCCTTCTCCGACCAGGGCCTGGTCTACGCCGGTTTCGACTTCGGCGGCTCGGTCGCCCAGCACCTGGCGCTGGCCGACGACAAGGCGCGCGGGCTGCTGCTCCTGCACGGTACGGCGGACCTGGAGGACGACGCCTCGGCCGACGAACTGCCGGTGCAGCTGCACATGGCGGACCCGGACCCCTTCGAGACGCACGACTGGCTGACGGCCTGGTACCTGAGGATGCGGCGGGCCGGGGCCGACGTGGAGATCCACAGCTACCCGGGTGCCGGGCACCTGTTCACGGACCCGGACCTGGACGACTACGACGCGGACGCGGCCGGGGAGGTCTGGCGGATCGCGCTGGCGTTCCTCGACAGCCTGTAGGGCCCGTAGGGGCGGCGGAGGAAGCGGGCAGGGCCCGGCGCTCGGTGCGCCGGGCCCTGCCGTGTGTGCGGAGCGGTGCGTGCGATCAGGCGCGGTAGGCGGTCCACATGCTCTTCATGCGGGACACCTGGCCGGCGGTGAACTGGTACATGCAGGAGTCGTACGTGTAGTCCATGAAGTTGTGGATCGGGTCGGCGCCCGGGGCGGAGCAGGTGTCACGGCCGGTCGGGCACTCGAAGGCCGCGCTCTTCTCGGCCGGGGTGTCGGAGACGGAGTCGCCGCTGCCCGAGCAGCCGCCCTGGAAGGTGTGGTACAGGCCCATCCAGTGGCCGACCTCGTGGGTGGCGGTGTCGCCCTCGTTGTAGTTGGTGGCGGAGCCGCCGGGCAGCGAGGAGTTGAGGATGACCACGCCGTCCATCTTGGGGGCGGAGTTGTAGGAGCTCGGGAAGGTCGCCCAGCCGAGGAGGCCGCCGCCGAGGTTGGCGGTGTAGAGGTTGAGCGCGTTCTTGCCGCCCTTGCGCAGGGCGTTCTTCATGTCCTTCTCGGCCTGGGTGCCGTCGGAGACGGTGTACCAGGTGGCGTTGTCGGTGTAGTCCGTGCCGGCCAGCGAGAACTGGAAGCCGGAGTTGACGTTGCCGGTGCCCTGGCCGCTGTAGGCGGCGTTGAGGACGTTGATCTGGTTGTTGATGTCCGTCGCGGTGAGCTTGCCCTGCGTGCCGTTGGTGATCACGTGGACGTAGACCGGGATGGTGGTCGCGGCGGCGACCAGGGAGGGGGCGGCCTCGCGCGCGCCGAACAGCTGCTGCGGGGACAGCTGCATCTGGCTGAGCTTCTTCTTGAGGTCCGCGTCCATGGCCTTGGTCTGGGCCTCGGAGAGCTCGTTGGGCTCGGCGGCGTGGTCGTTCTTGGGCTTCGCGACACGGGCGTTGGCCGGGGCCGAGCCCTCCTCGGCACAGGCCTGGGCGCCGGTCTTCGGGGCGGCGGCCGCGACGGTGGTGGGGGCCGTCAGCGGGGCGAAGGCCAGGGTGGAGGCCAGGACGGCCGTACCCATGAGGCGGCGGCGGAGAAGGGGGGATATGCGGGCAGCAGCGCGCACGGTGACTCCTCGGCAAGCGTGGTGGGGGGTGAGGGATTTCCTCACGCTGGCCGGAAGTTTATGTGTGCATGTCATTCATTCCGCAAGTACCCGGAAGTTAAAGATTTGTTGCCTGCGGTTCACGCGGGGCTCCTGGTTCATGCCAGGAGCCCCGTTGAACAGGAGATTTGACGGTCTGTCAGTAAGATCAGCGGACGGGCTGGTCGACCCGCTCCACCTTCTGCGTACCGTTCAGGGTGCGGTACGAGCGGGCCCAGGACGAGGTCGCGTCCTGACGCCGCTTGTCCGAAACCACGTAGTAGTCCATCTGCGAGCGCTCGGCCGTCACGTCCAGCACGCCGTAGCCGTGCGAGTCCATGTCCAGCCACTTGACGTGCCAGTTCGCGGCCTTGATCGCCGATTCCGCCACCACCGAGACGGTGTGCGGCAGTACGTGCAGGGTGTCGTCGATGTTGTCGGACGTCACCGACGTGACCACGAACTCGGTTCCCACCGTGCCCGATCCCGGGTAGGTGGCCATGTTCACCGGGACGTCGTTCGCCCAGGCCATGTGGATGTCGCCGGTCAGGAACACCGTGTTCTTGATGTTCCGGTCCTTCAAGTGGCCCAGGAGCTCCTTGCGATCGTCCGTGTAGCCGTCCCACTGGTCCGTGTTGACGGCGAGCCCGCCGTCGGGCAGCCCCAGCAGGTGCGTGAGCGGCTGGAGCACCTGGGCGGGCAGCGAGCCGAAGGCCACCGGCGAGATCATCACCGAGGTGCCGACCAGCTTCCAGGTCGCCGTCGAGCCCGCCAGCCCGGCCTTGAGCCAGTCCAGCTGCGCCCGCCCGGTGATGGTGCGCTCCGGGTCGTCCACCGCGCCGCTGCCGGCCTTGACCTGCTCCGAGCGGAACGAGCGCAGGTCCAGCAGGTGCAGGTCGGCCAGGCTGCCGAAGCGCAGGCGACGGTAGACGGTACCCGCGATGGAGGCGCGCACGGGCATCCACTCGAAGTACGCCTGCTTGGCCGCGGCCGCGCGGGCCGCCCAGTCGCCCTCGGTCCCGGGGGTGTGGTTGGTGGCGCCGCCGGACCACGCGTTGTCGGCGAACTCGTGGTCGTCCCAGATGGCCACGATCGGGTGGGCCGCGTGCATCGCCTGGGCGTCGCGGTCCGTCTTGTACTGGCCGTGCCGGGTCCGGTAGTCGGCCAGCGTGATGATCTCGTTCTTCGGCTCGTGCTGGCGCACGACGTACTTGGCCGCCGGGTACTCGCCGGTCTTGTACTCGTAGATGTAGTCGCCCAGGTGCAGGACCGCGTCCAGGTCGGTGCGGGCGGCCAGGTGGCGGTAGGCCGAGAAGTAGCCGGACTCCCAGTTGGAGCAGGAGACCACGCCGAAGCGCACGCCCGCGGTGGCGGCGTCGGCCGCCGGGGCGGTCAGGGTGCGGGCGACCGGGGAGACGGCGGCGCCGGCGGTGAAGCGGTACCAGTACGGGGTGTGCGGGCGCAGGCCGCGCACGTCCACCTTGACCGTGTGGTCGGAGGCGGCGCTCGCGGTGACGGAGCCGCGCGCGACGACGCTGGAGAAGGCCTTGTCCTCGGCCACCTCCCAGCCCACCGCGGTGTCGGGGCCCGCGCCCGAGCCGGGGACGGCCTCGGGGGTGGGGGTGACGCGGGTCCACAGCAGGACGCCGTCGGGCAGCGGGTCGCCGGAGGCGACGCCGTGCAGGAAGGCGGGGCCGGATTCGGCCGCCCGGGCGGTGGTGGCGCCCAGGGCGATCGGCGCGAGGGCCGCCGTGGCCGCCGCGGCCAGGACGACCGTGCGGCGGCGCGGATTCGCCGGGGTCGCGGCGGAGTCCGGGGCAGGGGAGAGGGGGGTGAGATGACTGGTCACGGGCGCTCATATTACTGATCGGTATGTGGCCGGGAACAGTCACCGGACGACAACGGGCGGGCGAACTTTGAGAGTTCGCCCGCCCGTTATGGCGGTATTGCGGAAGAAGGGGTGGCCTGACGGCCGATCAGCCCGCGATCGCCTTGTCGATGGCCGCGGTGAACGCCTCCGGGGTGGCCGGGGTGTCGATCTTCTTGCCGTCCATCTTGAGCGTCGGGGTGCCCGTCACACCGGACTTGTTGAAGGCGCTCGACATGTCCATCGCCCACCGGTCGTACGTGCCGTCCTCGACGGCCTTCTTGAACTCGGCGTTCCCCTTCAGGGCCGGAACGGTGTCCGCGACCTTGATCAGGTACTCGTCCTTGGCGAAGCTGTCGACGGTCTCCTCGGGGTGCAGCGCCTTGGAGTAGAGGGCGGCCTTGTAGTCGAGGAAGGCCTCGGGGCTCACGTTCAGCGCCGCGCCCAGCGCGCTCAGCGCGTTCTTCGAGCCCACGCCCTTGGCGCCGTTGTCGATGAAGGTGGCGCCGTGGAAGCTGAGCTTGAACTTGCCGGCGTCGACGTCCTTGCGGACCTGCTCGCCCACGGTCTGCTCGAAGGCGGCGCAGGCGGGGCAGCGCGGGTCCTCGTAGAGGTCCAGGGTCTTCTTCGCCTCGGGCTTGCCGATGACCACGGTCAGGCCGTCCGCGCCCTCGGTGTTCTTCGGCTTGACCAGGGTGGCCTCGGCGGCCTTCTCCCAGTAGCCGGGCTGGTTGGACTGCACGACCGCGTAGCCGATGCCGCCGGCCAGCGCGAGGGCGGCGACGACGCCGACGGCGACGAACACCTGGCGGCGGGCCTTGTCCTTCTTGGCCTGCTTCTCGCGCTCGACGCGCAGCTTCTCGCGGGCGGCGGCCTTGTTCTGCTGGCTGTTGCGGGAACTCATGGTGATCTCCGTGGGAGGTGGCAAGGGGGGACTGTCCGTACGTACGCGTCAGACGCCCGAGGGCGTCGCCGTCCGTACCGGAGGTCCCCGTCGGCCCACGGAATGCGCCGGGAAACGGGTACGGGCCACCGCGCCGGGCCGCGCCGGGCGCAGCGCCCGCCGCCCGCGCCCGGGGACCGCCGCCACCGAGGCCGCCGCCAGCCGCAGCGGCCGGAAGGCGAAGGCGGCGACCGCCCGCAGCAGCCGCACCAGGGCCCGCTCGCCGTGGCGCAGCCAGGCCGCCGCGAGCAGTCCGACGCCGACGTGCGCGCCGAGCAGCAGCCAGGGGGTCCAGGGCCCGGGGGCGGCCGGCAGGGCGGCCGGGTCGCCGGCCGGCCCGGTCACCTCGGTCAGCGGCCCGCCCACCGGGGTCCCGCCGCACAGCCCGTCCAGGCCCAGCGCGTGCAGCGGCCCGGCGACCGGCCCGCCGGCGGGGCCGTAGCAGACGCGCTGCCCGGCGGTGAAGACCGTGTCGGCCGCCAGTTCCAGCGGGACCAGCAGGCCGGCGATCGGCCCGAAGCCCCGCTCGCGGCCGGCCAGGGCGTAGGCGAGGGCGAACACCCCGGCGAAGGCGCCGCCGAGCAGGGCGGGCGGCATCGGCACCCGGGACAGGAGCACGTGGGAGCCGGCCGAGAGCAGCACGACGAGCGCGCTGAACAGCGCGGCCCGCAGCCCCCGGATCCTCACCCCTGATATGTCCATCGCGGCGAGTCTCCCACGGGTCCCTGTGGATCCGGGCCCTGGGTTCCTGTGAATCCGCACTCCCCGGCCCCGGACGCCCCAGGGGTCACGACGTGATCCGGCCGTTCCTGAAGAGGTCCACGAAGATCTGGTGGTCGGCGCGGGCCCGGGCCCCGTAGGCGTGGGCGAAGTCGACCAGGAGCTTCGGGAAGCCCTCCTCGTCGGCGGCGATGGCCGCGTCGATGGCCCGCTCGGTGGAGAAGGGCACGAGGGACTGGCCGCTCTCGGCCTCGTCGGCCGAGGCGTGCATGGTGGCCGTGGCCCGGCCGAGGTCCGCGACCACCGCCGCGATCTCCTCCGGGTCGTCCAGGTCCGACCAGTCCAGGTCCACCGCGTACGGGGAGACCTCCGCGACCAGCTGTCCGGCGCCGTCCAGCTCGGTCCAGCCCAGCCACGGGTCGGCGTGCGCCTGGAGGGCCCGCTGGGAGATCACCGTGCGGTGGCCCTCGTGCTGGAAGTACTCGCGGACCGCCCGGTCCGTGATGTGCCGGGAGACGGCCGGGGTCTGCGCCTGCTTGAGGTAGATCACGACGTCGTTCTCCAGGGCGTCGCTGTGCCCCTCCAGCAGGATGTTGTACGAGGGCAGCCCGGCCGAGCCGATGCCCACGCCCCGGCGGCCCACCACGTCCTTGACCCGGTAGGAGTCCGGGCGCACCAGGGACTCCTCGGGGAGGGTCTCCAGGTAGCCGTCGAAGGCGGCCAGCACCTTGTAGCGGGTCGCCGCGTCCAGCTCGATGGCCCCGCCGCCCTCGGAGAAGCGGCGCTCGTGGTCGCGGATCTCGGTCATCGAGTCCAGCAGGGCGAACCGGGTGCGCGCACGGGCGTCGCGCAGGGCGCCCAGCAGGGGGCCCTCGGCGGTGTCCAGGGTGAAGGAGGGCACTTCCTCGTTCTTGGCGCCCGTGGCCAGCTGGTGGATGCGCTCGCGGTAGGCGGCCGCGTAGGTCCGCACGAGGGAGCTGATCTGCTCGTCGCTGAGCGCCTTGGTGTAGCCGATCAGGGCCACCGAGGCGGCGAAGCGCTTGAGGTCCCAGGTGAAGGGGCCGATGTACGCCTCGTCGAAGTCGTTGACGTTGAAGACGAGCCGGCCGTTGGAGTCCATGTACGTGCCGAAGTTCTCCGCGTGGAGATCGCCGTGGATCCAGACCCGGCCGGTGCGCTCGTCCAGGAAGGGGCCGCCGTGCCGGTCGCGCTCCAGGTCGGCGTAGAAGAGGCAGGCCGTGCCCCGGTAGAAGGCGAAGGCGGAGGCGGCCATCTTCCGGAACTTGACCTGGAAGGCGGCGGGGTCGGCGGCGAGCAGCTCACCGAATGCGGTGTCGAACACGTCGAGTATCTGCTCGGCGCGCTGCTCGTCGGTCGTCTCGGGTACCGCCATGGCGGATGCCTCCTGGTGCATGGGGTGGTACGGGTTCTGACCGACTGGACGTCGGACACGTGTTCCTGGTTCTGCAACGCCCGACCGTATCTCTCCGTGCCCCGGATCTGTCACCGGTGGGACGTAGGATTCATAGCTGCCGCCCCTCTCGCCCCCGGAGGCCCCCACCGTGTCGAAGACGCCCTTCACGCACCTGCACGTCCACACCCAGTACTCGCTGCTGGACGGTGCGGCTCGGCTGAAGGACATGTTCGCGGCCTGCAATGAAATGGGCATGACGCACATCGCCATGTCCGACCACGGCAACCTCCACGGCGCGTACGATTTCTTCCACACCGCCCAGAAGGCCGGGATCACCCCGATCATCGGTATCGAGGCGTATGTCGCCCCCGAGTCCCGGCGCAACAAGCGGCGCATCCAGTGGGGCCAGCCGCACCAGAAGCGGGACGACGTCTCCGGTTCCGGCGGTTACACGCACAAGACGATCTGGGCGGCGAACGCCACCGGCCTCCACAACCTCTTCCGGCTGTCCTCCGACGCCTACGCCGAGGGCTGGCTGACCAAGTGGCCCCGCATGGACAAGGAGACCATCGCCCAGTGGTCGGAGGGCCTGATCGCCTCCACCGGCTGCCCCTCCGGCGAGGTGCAGACGCGACTGCGCCTCGGCCAGTTCGACGAGGCGATCAAGGCGGCCTCGGACTACAAGGACATCTTCAGCGAGGGCCGCTACTTCCTGGAGCTGATGGACCACGGCATCGAGATCGAGCGCCGGGTCCGCGACGGCCTGCTGGAGATCGGCAAGAAGCTCGGCATCCCGCCGCTGGTGACGAACGACTCCCACTACACCTACGCCCACGAGGCCGGCGCCCACGACGCCCTGCTCTGCATCCAGACCGGCAAGAACCTCTCCGACCCGGACCGCTTCAAGTTCGACGGCACCGGCTACTACCTGAAGTCCACGGACGAGATGTACGCCATCGACTCCTCGGACGCCTGGCAGGAGGGCTGCGCCAACACCTGGAAGGTGGCGGAGCAGGTCGACACCGAGGGCATGTTCAAGTTCCGGAACCTGATGCCGAAGTTCGACATCCCGGAGGGCCACACCGAGGTCAGCTGGTTCCGCGAGGAGACCATGCGCGGCATGCACCGCCGCTACCCCGGAGGCATCCCGGACGACCGGCTGAAGCAGGCCGAGTACGAGATGGACACGATCATCTCGATGGGCTTCCCGGGCTACTTCCTCGTGGTCGCCGACTTCATCATGTGGGCCAAGAACCAGGGCATCGCGGTCGGCCCCGGCCGAGGCTCCGCGGCCGGCTCGATCGTCGCCTACGCCATGGGCATCACCGACCTCGACCCTCTCACCCACGGCCTGATCTTCGAGCGCTTCCTCAACCCCGAGCGCGTCTCCATGCCCGACGTCGACATCGACTTCGACGAGCGTCGGCGCGTCGAGGTGATCAGGTACGTGACCGAGAAGTACGGCGCCGACAAGGTCGCCATGATCGGCACCTACGGCACCATCAAGGCCAAGAACGCGATCAAGGACTCGGCCCGCGTCCTCGGCTACCCGTACGCCATGGGCGACCGCCTCACCAAGGCCATGCCCGCCGACGTCCTCGGCAAGGGCATCCCACTCTCCGGCATCCTCGACCCCTCGCACCCCCGCTACAGCGAGGCCGGCGAGATCCGCGGGATGTACGAGAACGAGCCCGACGTGAAGAAGGTCATCGACACCGCCCGCGGCGTCGAGGGCCTGGTCCGCCAGATGGGCGTGCACGCCGCCGGCGTGATCATGTCCAGCGAGCGGATCACGGACCACGTGCCCGTCTGGGTGCGCCACACCGACCAGGTCACCATCACCCAGTGGGACTACCCGAGCTGCGAGTCGCTCGGCCTGCTGAAGATGGACTTCCTGGGCCTGCGCAACCTGACGATCATGGACGACGCCGTCAAGATGGTGAAGGCCAACAAGGGGATCGACATCGACCTCCTGGGCCTGCCCCTGGACGACCCCAAGACCTTCGAACTGCTCAGCCGTGGAGACACCCTCGGCGTCTTCCAGTTCGACGGCGGCCCCATGCGCTCCCTGCTGCGCCTGATGAAGCCCGACAACTTCGAAGACATCTCCGCCGTGTCCGCGCTCTACCGCCCGGGCCCGATGGGCATGAACTCGCACACGAACTACGCCCTGCGCAAGAACAAGCAGCAGGAGATCACCCCGATCCACCCCGAGCTGGAGAAGCCGCTCGAAGAGGTGCTCGCGGTCACCTACGGCCTGATCGTCTACCAGGAGCAGGTGCAGAAGGCCGCCCAGATCATCGCCGGCTACTCGCTCGGCGAGGCCGACATCCTGCGCCGCGTGATGGGCAAGAAGAAGCCCGAGGAGCTCGCCAAGAACTTCACGATCTTCCAGGAGGGCGCCCGCAAGAACGGCTACTCCGACCAGGCCATCCAGGCCCTCTGGGACGTCCTGGTCCCCTTCGCCGGCTACGCCTTCAACAAGGCCCACTCCGCCGCGTACGGCCTCGTCTCCTACTGGACCGCCTACCTCAAGGCGAACTTCCCCGCCGAGTACATGGCGGGCCTGCTCACCTCGGTCAAGGACGACAAGGACAAGTCCGCGATCTACCTGAACGAGTGCCGGCGCATGGGCATCAAGGTGCTCCCGCCCAACGTCAACGAGTCCGAGTCCAACTTCGCCGCCCAGGGCGACGACGTGATCCTCTTCGGCCTCACCGCCGTCCGCAACGTCGGCCAGAACGTCGTCGACTCGATCATCAAGACCAGGAAGTCCAAGGGGAAGTACTCCTCCTTCCCCGACTTCCTCGACAAGGTCGAGGCCGTCGTCTGCAACAAGCGCACCGTCGAGTCGCTGATCAAGGCCGGCGCCTACGACGAGATGGGCCACACCCGCAAGGGCCTGGTCGCCCACCACGAATCGATGATCGACAACGTGGTCGCGGTCAAGCGCAAGGAGGCCGAGGGCCAGTTCGACCTCTTCGGCGGAATGGGTGACGAGGAGAGCAGCGAACCCGGCTTCGGCCTGGACGTGGAGTTCTCCGACGTCGAGTGGGAGAAGTCCTACCTGCTCGCCCAGGAGCGCGAGATGCTCGGCCTCTACGTCTCCGACCACCCGCTGTTCGGCCTGGAGCACGTCCTCTCCGACAAGACGGACGCCGGGATCTCCCAGCTCACCGGCGGCGAGCACTCCGACGGCGCCGTCGTCACCATCGGCGGCATCATCTCCGGCCTCCAGCGCAAGATGACCAAGCAGGGCAACGCCTGGGCCATCGCCACCGTCGAGGACCTCGCCGGCTCCATCGAGTGCATGTTCTTCCCCGCCACCTACCAGCTCGTCTCCACCCAGCTGGTCGAGGACACCGTCGTCTTCGTCAAGGGCCGCCTCGACAAGCGCGAGGACGTCCCCCGCCTCGTCGCGATGGAGATGATGGTCCCCGACCTCTCCTCCGCCGGCACCAACGCCCCCGTCGTCCTCACCATCCCCACCGTCAAGGTCACCCCGCCGATGGTCACCCGTCTGGGCGAGATCCTGCGCCACCACAAGGGCAACACCGAAGTGCGGATCAAGCTCCAGGGGCCGCGCACCACCACCGTGCTGCGCCTCGACCGGCACCGGGTCCAGCCCGACCCGGCCCTCTTCGGCGACCTCAAGGTGCTCCTCGGCCCCTCCTGCCTGGCCGGCTAGCCCGGACGGGCGAAGCGCCCGCCGCACGCACGGGAAGGGGGCCCGCCCCGGCACTGCCGGGGCGGGCCCCCGTCCGCGGTCGCCGCTCGCGCGGTGGCGGC
>NZ_JBHVUQ010000146.1:0-19686 GCF_042884105.1 Streptomyces sp. NPDC058157 | reverse complement strand
GCGCACATCCCAGCCCGCGCGGCGTTTGAGGCGCGGGGGCGTGGGGGCGGAGCCCCCACAGGGGTCCGGGGCGCAGCCTCCGGTGGAACGGGCGAAGGGTGGGGCGGGGAGGTGGCCCCGCGCGGCGGTGGTGGGAGGGGTCAGCGTTGGACCTTCAGGACGTTGCCGATCATGTTGTCCGGGAGGAGGGTGTTGCACTGGAGTTCCGCTGTCTGCGTCAGCGCGTCGTCGCGGCAGACGTAGAAGTCCTTGTACGCCAGCTGCAGCCCGTACGAGGCCCCCGCCAGCAGCAGCGCCAGCGTCGCCGACACCATGCCGCTGACCGCCGCCGCCCGCTGCGGCCGGGCCGCCGGGCCGAGGGCGGCGAGGCCGCCCGGGCGGGCCGGGGTGCCCTTCGCGGGGTCGGCCGGGGTCGCGGGGCGGCCCCGCAGCGCGCTGATCCCCCAGTACATGGCGAGGGCGCCCAGCAGCAGCCCCACCGACGGGATCCCGAAGATCCCGAAGAAGAACCCCCACATCCCCGCGAGCATCGCGTACCGCGCCCGCCGCTGGACCGGGTCCATCGGGTCCCACCGCGCCGGCCCCCCGGGCTCCTGGCCGCCACCGCCGGGCTTCGGGCCGGACGGGCCGCCGCCGTCGCGCGGGCGCTGCGGCTGCCGGGGCTGCCACGGCTGGTCGGGCCGGCCCTCCGGGGGCGCCGCGAAGGGGTTGTCGTCGGTGGAGGGGTCGGGCTGACGGCGGTCCGGCATCTAGTGGCTTACTTCCCCTGTGGCGTGGACGGTGTCGTGGACGTCGTGGACCCGGCGTGCGCCGGGTCGTGCGGCGTGTACGCCAGACGCTACCGCCCGCCCGTCCCCCCGTCCCTCGGGGGCGGTCCCGTGTGCCGGTATCGTTGCAGGCGGTCGGTGGCTTCGTATGGTTCCCCGTATATCGGTACCCCGAAGTTTCGTATGACCACACAAGACCGACGTCGCAAATCCTGTGAGAAAGGGCCTCCCATGGCCGCCTCCCGCCTGGTCGTGCTGGTTTCCGGCTCCGGCACCAACCTCCAGGCCCTGCTCGACGCCATCGACGCCCACCCCGGCGGAGCCGAGGGTTTCGGTGCCGAGGTCGTCGCCGTCGGGGCCGACCGCGAGAACATCGCCGGTCTCGAACGGGCCGAGAAGGCCGGGATCCCGACCTTCGTGTGCCCGGTCAAGGCCTACGGGAGCCGTGAGGAGTGGGACGCCGCCCTCACCGAGGCCACCGACGCGTACGCGCCGGACCTCGTGGTCTCCGCAGGGTTCATGAAGATCGTCGGCAAGAACTTCATCGACCGCTTCGGCGGCCGGTTCGTCAACACCCACCCCGCCCTCCTCCCGGCCTTCCCCGGCGCGCACGGGGTACGGGACGCCCTCGCGTACGGGGCGAAGGTCACCGGCTGCACGGTCCACTTCGTGGACAGCGGCGTCGACACCGGCCCGATCATCGCCCAGGGTGTCGTGGAGGTCCTGGACGGGGAGGACGAAGCCGCGCTCCATGAGCGCATCAAGGAAGTCGAGCGTCAGCTGCTCGTCGACGTCGTGGGGCGCCTGGCCCGGCACGGCTACCGCATTGAGGGACGAAAGGTAACAATCCAGTGACCGCCAACGAAACGACGACGGCTGCGACCCAGCGACCGATCCGCCGTGCGCTCGTCAGTGTCTACGACAAGACGGGACTGGAAGACCTGGCCCGCGGCCTGCACGAGGCGGGCGTCTCGCTCGTCTCGACCGGCTCCACCGCCTCGAAGATCGCCGCGGCCGGTGTGCCCGTCACCAAGGTCGAGGAGCTGACCGGCTTCCCCGAGTGCCTCGACGGCCGGGTCAAGACCCTCCACCCGCGCGTGCACGCCGGCATCCTCGCCGACCTGCGCCTGGAGGACCACCAGCGCCAGCTCGCCGAGCTGGGCGTGGAGCCGTTCGACCTGGTGATCGTCAACCTGTACCCGTTCCGGGAGACCGTCGCCTCCGGCGCCACCCCGGACGAGTGCGTCGAGCAGATCGACATCGGCGGCCCGTCCATGGTCCGCGCCGCCGCCAAGAACCACCCCTCGGTCGCCGTCGTCACCAGCCCGGCCCGCTACGCCGACGTCCTCGCGGCCGCCCAGGGCGGCGGTTTCGACCTCACGGCCCGCAAGCGGCTCGCCGCCGAGGCCTTCCAGCACACCGCCGCGTACGACGTGGCCGTGGCGTCCTGGTTCACGAACGCGTACGCCCCGGAGGCCGAGGCCGAGGAGGGCGCGCTGCCCGAGTTCCTGGCCGGCGCGTGGGAGCGCAAGTCGACGCTGCGTTACGGCGAGAACCCGCACCAGGCCGCCGCCCTCTACACCGACGGCCAGCCGGGCGGGCTCGCCAACGCCGAGCAGCTGCACGGCAAGGAGATGTCCTTCAACAACTACGTGGACACCGAGGCCGCCCGCCGTGCCGCCTACGACCACGAGGGCCCCTGCGTCGCGATCATCAAGCACGCCAACCCGTGCGGCATCGCCGTCGGCGCGGACGTCGCCGAGGCGCACCGCAAGGCGCACGCCTGCGACCCGCTGTCGGCGTTCGGCGGCGTCATCGCCGTCAACCGCCCGGTGACCGTCGAGCTCGCCGAGCAGGTCGCGGAGATCTTCACCGAGGTCATCGCCGCCCCGGCGTACGAGGACGGCGCGCTGGAGGTCCTGGCCAAGAAGAAGAACATCCGCGTCCTGAAGGTGGACGGCACCCCGCACCAGCCGGGTGACCTCAAGCCGATCAGCGGCGGCGTGCTGCTCCAGCACTCGGACGTCTTCCAGGCCGAGGGCGACGACCCGGCGAACTGGACCCTGGCCACCGGCGACGCCCTCTCCACCGAGGAGCTCGCCGACCTCGCCTTCGCCTGGAAGGCCTGCCGCGCCGTCAAGTCCAACGCGATCCTGCTGGCCAAGGACGGCGCCTCGGTCGGCGTCGGCATGGGCCAGGTCAACCGGGTCGACTCCGCGAAGCTGGCCGTCGAGCGGGCGGGCGCGGAGCGCGCGCAGGGCTCGTACGCGGCGTCGGACGCGTTCTTCCCGTTCCCGGACGGGCTGGAGATCCTGACCGCCGCCGGTATCAAGGCCGTCGTCCAGCCGGGCGGGTCGGTCCGTGACGAGCAGGTCGTCGAGGCCGCGCAGAAGGCGGGCGTGACCATGTACTTCACCGGTACGCGCCACTTCTTCCACTGATACCGGGACGACACCGATACGGCGAAGGCCGCCACCCGCTGGTGCGGGTGGCGGCCTTCGCCGCGTGCGAGCGGTGTCCGCTGGCTACTTCTTGACGACGATCGTGCCCGCGGCGCGGTCGTGCCAGCCCTGGAGCTTGCCCGAGTTGTCGAAGAAGGGGGAGAGGTAGACCAGGAGCTGGCCGATGCCGCAGAGGAAGGCGCCGACCATGGGGATGATCCAGCGGATGAAGCCGCCGCCGATGCCCGGGACCTGGCCCGTGTTCTCCTTGACGACCTTCAGGCCGAGGGCCAGCTTGCCGACGGTGGCGCCCACGAAGGCGATCATCAGCCATTCGTAGAGCAGGGTGGCGAGACCGAGGATCAGCATTCCGCCGAAGAAGGCCGCGAAGATGCCGCCCGCGGCCTGGCCGGCCTGGGCCGACGCCTCGTTGAGGCAGGTGCTGTACGCGGGCGACGTCGGGTCGATGCCCGTGCAGTCCTTGATGTCGCTGGCGGCGCTGAAGGCGCCCGCGAACACCACGGAGCTCAGGATGAAGTACAGGACACCGATGATCAGACCGTCGATCAGACGGGCGCCGAAGCGGCGGCCCATCGTGGCGACCTGGACGGTGCCGAGGCCCGCGACGTTGATGTAGCCGTTGTTGGCCTGGAGCGTGCCGGGCGCCTGGGGAGGAACGCCGTACGGCTGCTGCGGCGGCTGCTGCGGGTAGCCGTAGCCGGGCTGGCCCTGCGGCGGGACGCCCTGGGGGGCCTGCTGCGGGTAGCCGTAACCGGGCTGGCCCTGCGGCGGCTGCTGCTGCCCGTAGGGGTTGTTCGGGTCGCCGAAGCTCATCTGGGTGTTTCCTCCGTGAAGTGCGGGGACGCACGGCACGCTGGAGGACACTTGCTTCTGCGGTACGCCCCCCGGCACTGCCCGCGGCACTCTTTTGCGTTCGTCTTGCTGCCCGTCATCGTGGTGGGCCCGCACCGGGCTTGTCCAGCCGGTTGCGAAGCCGGGCCAGACTTGTTGTGCAAGTGCAATGAAGAGCAGACTCCGGCCTCCGCCCGAGTGGAAGCCGGGCCGCCCCATCCGGAAGGATGCCCTCATGAGCGCCCAGATTCTCGACGGCAAGGCCACCGCGGCCGCGATCAAATCCGAACTGACCGCCCGGGTGGCGGCGCTGAAGGAGCGGGGCGTCACGCCCGGCCTCGGCACCCTGCTCGTCGGCGACGACCCGGGCAGCCGCTGGTACGTCAACGGCAAGCACAAGGACTGCGCGGAGGTCGGCATCACCTCCATCCGCCGCGAACTGCCCGACACGGCCTCCCAGGAGGAGATCGAGGCGGTCGTGCGCGAGCTGAACGAGGACCCGGACTGCACCGGCTACATCGTCCAACTCCCGCTCCCCAAGGGCATCGACACCAACCGCGTGCTGGAGCTGATGGATCCGGCCAAGGACGCCGACGGGCTGCACCCGACCTCGCTCGGCCGCCTCGTGCTCGGCGTGCAGGGCCCGCTGCCGTGCACCCCGTACGGGATCGTCGAACTCCTGCGCCACCACGGCGTCGAGATCAACGGCGCGCACGTGGTCGTCCTGGGCCGCGGCATCACCGTGGGCCGCTCCATCGGCCTGCTGCTCACCCGCAAGTCGGAGAACGCCACCGTGACCCTGTGCCACACCGGCACCCGCGACCTCGCCGGGCTGCTGCGCCAGGCGGACATCGTCGTCGCGGCGGCGGGCGTCCCGCACCTGGTGAAGCCGGAGGACGTCAAGCCGGGCGCGGCTGTCCTGGACGTCGGCGTCAGCCGGGACGAGAACGGCAAGATCGTCGGTGACGTCCACCCGGGCGTCGCCGAGGTGGCGGGCTGGATCTCCCCGAACCCGGGCGGTGTCGGCCCGATGACCCGGGCGCAGTTGCTCGTGAACGTGGTCGAGGCGGCGGAGCGGGCCGGCAGTGCGGGCTGAGCACGACACGAACGGCACCGCCCCGACCGGCGGCCCGGGCGGCACCGGCGGCCCGAACGGCTCCGGCGGCACGGGCGGAACCGGCGCGGCCGACCGTGCCGGCGCGACCGGGGCCGGTACCTCCGCCGAGGGCGGGGCGGCCGCCGCCACCGCCGACCGTGCGGTGGCGAAGTCCCGGCGGTTCCCCTCCGTCACCCAGGACACCGCCCGCCCCGAGGGCGCCGGCCGGGCCATCCCCGGGGCCGTGTCCACGCCCGCCCGGCAGTGGCCGATGCTCAGCGTCCTCGGCGCCACCGCCGTCGGGCTGCTGACCACGGCGTTCGGCCACCCCCGCATCGGCTGCCTCGTCATCGGCGTCGCCCTGATCGCGGCCTCGGTGCTGCGGCGCGCCCTGCCGTCGGTGGGCATGCTCGCGGTGCGCTCCCGGTTCACCGACATGGTCACGTACGGGGTGCTGGGCGTGGCCATCACGCTGCTGGCGCTGGTGGTGGAGCCGAAGGCGCCCCTGCACCTGCCGTTCCTGGAGACCGCGGTCCGCTTCACCGTCCGCTGACGGGACGTCCGCCGCGCCGCCGGGACGCCCCGCGGCGCGGCGCGCCCGGCCCCTCGAAGGGGCCTGGAAAGGGCGGTCCTCCCGGCTGGAGTACAGGTCGTGCACGCGTCCGTACCTTCGAACCCGGGGGTCGTGTGCCGTGGACCACAGGGTCCGGGGGGTTGGGGGGCCCTCGGGTCGGATAGCCTGACGGGCGGATGTCTCTTCACGTCAAGATTCGCAGGACAGGGAAGCGGCGTCCTCCCCAGTACTTGGGACCCAGCACACGGGGCGGGGACGCCCCACCGCCAGCTGTCTAACGGAGAAGGCCATGACCCGCACTCCCGTGAATGTCACCGTCACCGGCGCTGCCGGCCAGATCGGTTACGCCCTGCTCTTCCGCATCGCCTCCGGCCACCTGCTCGGCGCGGACGTGCCGGTCAAGCTCCGCCTCCTGGAGATCCCGCAGGGCATGAAGGCCGCCGAGGGCACCGCCATGGAGCTCGACGACTGCGCCTTCCCGCTGCTCAAGGGCATCGACATCTTCGACGACCCGAACAAGGGCTTCGAGGGTGCCAACGTCGCCCTCCTCGTGGGCGCCCGCCCGCGTACCGCGGGCATGGAGCGCGGTGACCTGCTCGCCGCCAACGGCGGCATCTTCAAGCCGCAGGGCAAGGCCATCAACGACCACGCCGCGGACGACATCAAGGTCCTGGTCGTGGGCAACCCGGCCAACACCAACGCGCTCATCGCGCAGGCCGCCGCCCCGGACGTCCCGGCCGAGCGCTTCACCGCGATGACCCGCCTGGACCACAACCGCGCGATCTCGCAGCTGGCGAAGCGCACCGGCGCCGACCTCACCGAGATCAAGCGCCTCACCATCTGGGGCAACCACTCGGCGACCCAGTACCCGGACATCTTCCACGCGGAGATCGCCGGCAAGAACGCCGCCGAGGTCGTCAACGACGAAGCGTGGCTGGCCGACACCTTCATCCCGACCGTCGCCAAGCGCGGCGCCGCGATCATCGACGCCCGTGGCGCGTCCTCGGCCGCCTCCGCCGCCAACGCCGCCATCGACCACGTCCACACGTGGGTCAACGGCACCGCCGCGGGCGACTGGACCTCCATGGGCATCCCCTCGGACGGCTCCTACGGCGTCCCGGAGGGCATCATCTCCTCCTTCCCCGTCACCACCAAGGACGGCAAGTACGAGATCGTCCAGGGCCTGGACATCAACGAGTTCTCCCGTGCGCGGATCGACGCGTCCGTGGCGGAGCTCGTCGAGGAGCGCGACGCGGTCCGCGAGCTCGGCCTGATCTGATCCACCCGCGCTGATCAGGAGGTTCACTCCTTCGCCTGATCATTGCGAACACCCTTGCGCCCCGGTCAAACCTGACCGGGGCGCTTTGGCGTGAATTGGCCTGTCGGTTCATGTAGGGGGTCAATAAGGTCGCCCGGTGACCGACCACCTGATTCCCCCTCAGTCCGGCGGCAGCGGCAGCAGCGTCCCTGCGGACCCGCGCAACGGCCGCCCACCGGTCCACCCGTCCATAAGCGAGGCCGGCCGTCTCCTCTGTGCGGGGACCTACCTCGACGGCACGTACCGCGACCGGGTGATCGACGAGCTGTACGTCCACGAGGAGCGGATCGCCGCCCCCTCGTACGGCTTCGACGCCACCCGCGTCCTGGCCCACGCCCTCCGCGCCCGGCGCGTCGAGCTGGCCTGGGCCGGCGGGATCGCCGGCGCCTGGTTCGTCGGCGGGCTGCTGACCAGCGGGATGATCACCGGGCTGCTCTTCCCCTTCCTGCTGCTGAGCCTCGCCAACTGGCTCCGGCGCCGGCAGAGCGTGGGGCTGCGGATCCTGTCCATGGTGGTCAGGGCCTACGCCTGGCTGTCGTTCGCCTTCATCCTCTTCCTCTTCTGGGCGATCCTGACCGACGGCACGGGCAGCATCTTCAGCTCCCTCTTCTCCGACTCCTCCAGTGGATACGGGGGATACGGCGGGTACGGGTCGCGCGGGTACACCGGCTCCGACGACACCGTGCCCCTGACCCTGTGGCTGACCCCGCTCGTCTTTGTGGCCATCGTCGCCCTCGTGGCCCTCCAGCGGGGCTACGGCGCCCGGATCGTCGCGCGCGACCTCGACCCGCGCCGGTACGCCGACCTGTCCTCCGACCCCGTCACCCAGAGCGCCCGTTTCGCCCGGGTCCGCGAGCGGATCCGCGGCGAACAGCACTCGGCACTGATCATGTACGACATCAACGGGCCGTTCACCGGGGCCGGGGAGGCATACCGCCCCTGGCAGCTCTCCGTCGAACTGCGCCCCCGCGACGACCTCGGCCCCGACCGCAAGCCGCGGCCCGTCTCCAACGCCGACATCGTGGCCCGCATCGTGCCCCTGCTCCAGGACCTGCGCGTGCCGTCCCCGCACGGCTCGGCGCAGGCGCAGGCCGACGTACTGGACCGGCTGCGCGAGCTGGTCGTCGACGAATGCGTGTTCATGCCGGCCGCGGGCCTGCCGCACCGGGACCGGGCCCGGCAGGTGCGCGACCAGTTCGGCGCGCACCGGCGTGGAGCCGTCGAGGAGGGCGGGGAGGCCCGCAGGTACTTCCTGCGCATCCGGGTCGGCGGCTGGGACGAGAACCTCGTCGTCACCGTGTTCGTACGGGTCCACACGCAGGGCGGGATGCTGATGCTGGAAGTGGCCCCGCACGTGCTGCTCCCCGTACGGACCGCCTTCCAGAAGGCCGACGCGGACGCCCAGCGCTTCCTCAACAACACCTGGCTCGGCAAGGCGGTCGCGGCGCTCGCCGCCACCCCCGGATCGTTCTGGGGCGCCGTGGCGGGCCTGTTCCGGGGACTCGCGACCTGGTGGCGGATCGTCACGGGCGGCCACGGCGGCGCCCGGCCCGAGGGGCCGCAGCTGTCGGTGCGGGAGCTCGCCGCGATGGACGACGGCTCGCTGTTCCACCTTATGGACCTCGACCGGTACCTCAAGACCATCCAGGACCGCGTCGTCGGCGGGGTGACCGTCGCCCTGCACGAAGCGGGCTGGCACACCGCGGAGTTCGCGCAGCGCGCCATCCACGTGGCCGAGGGGGCTACGTTCATCCAGTCGGTGAGCAACAGCGCGTTCAGCGTCGGCGGCACCGGCCACCACAACACCGCCGGGGGCGGTACGAGCGGCAAGGGGAGCAGCGGTGGGAAGTAACGGCGACGAAGAACGCCCGGTGCACATCGGCAACATCAGCAACACCGCCTTCAGCATCGGCGGCAGCAACAACACCAACACCGTCCACAACGCCGCCCCGGACGGCCGGCCGCCCACCCCCGAGGAACTGCTGCGGGCCGTGCACGACCTGCGCGTCGAGCTGGTGCGGGTGCCGCGCAGCAGCGGGCGCGGCGAGCTCGACGCGGAACTGGAGGACGCGGCCGCAGAGCTGGAAGGGGCGGGGGAGATCCGCCCGGGCGTGGCCGGCCGGCTGCGCGCGGCGCTGGAACGGTGGGCCCCGCTGGTGGAGACGGTGAGCGCGGCCACGGCACTGGCCGGGCTGCTCGGCTCGCTGGGGGGCTGAACGGTGTCCTCGCCCGACGACACCTGGTGGAACCCGCGCACCCAGCGCTGGGAACCGGGCCCGCAGCCGCCCGCCCCGACCGAACCGGAGCCCGCCACCCAGCCGGAGTACCTTGCCCCGCCGGAGCCGGCGGCTTCGCCCCCGCCCGCCCCGGGCCACCCGGCTGCGCCGGAGCCCCCGGCCGGTACGGGCCAGTCGGCCGCGCCGGTGCAGCCCGCCCGGCCGGAGCCGCACGCACCGGCACAGCCGCAGCAGGCGCCCGGCGACGGGGCGGGCGCTCCCGCGCGTCCGGGGTGGCCGGCCGAGTACGGACGCCCCGCGCAGCCCCCGGCCGCGCCGGAGCCCCCGGCCGCCCCGGGCCACCCGGTCGTGCCGGAGTACCTGGCCGTGCCGGAGTACCCGGCTGCCCCGGAGTACTCCGCGCCGCCCGCGCCCGCGCCCGGCTCCGAGGACCTCACGCAGGCCGCCCGGCCGGTGTACTCCGCGCCGCCCGCGCCCGCGCCCGGCTCCGAGGACCTCACGCAGGTCGGCGGGGCCGCTCCGGGGTCGGCGCCCGCGTGGTACGAGCGGCCCGCCCAGGCGGGGTGGAACCCCGGGCCCACCCCCGGAGCCGGGCTCCCGCCGCTGCCGCCGCCGACCGCCCCCGGCTACGAGGCGTGGCCGCCGCTGCCGCCCGCGACCCCGCACCAGGAGTACGGGGCGGCCCCGCCGTGGCGGACGCCGCTGCTGGTCGGGGTGGTGGCGGCCGTCGTCGGCGGAGCCGCCGTCGCGGCGTGGATGCTGCTCGGCGACAAGACCGCCCCGCCCGCCGACGCCCGCCCGCCGGCCCCCTCGGCATCCGCCCCCGCCACCCCGGGGCCCGGCACGCCCTCCACGGGCGGCCCGTCGTCCGCGAGCCCCACCCCGAGCGGCTCCCCGAGCCCCTCCGCGCGCCCCGGCTTCACCGTGGTGCACAACGAGGACGGCTTCTCGGTCGCCGTCCCCGCCGGATGGGCGCCCAGCCACGACGAACAGGGCGGCGGGGCCTTCTACCGCCCGCCCGGCGGCGACCGCAGCGCCCTGCTCCAGATCTTCCGGATCAGCGAGCCCGCCTCCACCGGCTCCTGCGAGCTGCTGCGGATGTCCTCCGAGCGGCTGAGCAGCGGCACCCCCGCCTATCAGCAGGTGTCCATGTCCCCCGTGGACGGCTCCGGCTGCGAGCTGGTCTACGAGTACGACAGCGCCGAGTCCCACGGCCGCCGCCGCGGCATGGAGCGCATCGTCGCCACCCCGGACGGCGGCCGCTGGGCCCTCCTCGCGGCCGGCCCGGCCACCGACGCCACGACGACCAGGGCCAACCTGACGGCGGCCCTGGACTCGTTCCGGCCGGGCTGAGCGGCCGGGAGGACGGAGGTCAGTGCTTGACCGGGGCCGGGGTGTAGTGGCCCGGGACCATCCGGGTGGTGACGGCGATCCGGTTCCACACGTTGATCATGGCGATGGCCGCGATCAGCTGGGCCAGCTCGGCCTCCTCGAAGTGCTTGGCGGCCTTCTCGTACACCTCGTCGGGGACGAAGCCGTCCGTCAGGACGGTGACGGCCTCGGTCAGCTCGATGGCCGCCAGCTCCTTCTCCGTGTAGAAGTGCTTCGACTCCTCCCAGGCACTGAGCTGGACGATCCGCTCGACGCTCTCGCCCGCCGCGAGGGCGTCCTTGGTGTGCATGTCCAGGCAGAACGCGCAGTGGTTGATCTGCGACGCACGGATCTTGACCAGTTCCGCGACGCTCGGGTCCAGACCCTTGCGGGAGGCGGCGTCCAGCGCGACGGCGGCCTTGTACGCCTCGGGGGCGAGCTTGAACAGCTGCATGCGGGGGGTGTGCTCGGCGGCCAGTTCCGTGGTCTTCGTTTCGTTGCTCATGGATCCACCGTACGAACCGGACGGCCCGCCTATATGGTCCATATCCATGACGGACTCGTGGGCCACTTACGGCGCCGACCTGCACCTGGACCTCACCTCGGTCGCGGCCGGTGAGCGCGGCCTGCGGGCCGCGCTCACCGAGTCCCTGCGCGAGGCCGCCCGCAGCGGCCGCCTCGCCCCCGGCACCCGGCTGCCCTCCTCCCGCACCTTCGCCGCCGACCTCGGCATCGCCCGCAACACCGTCGCCGAGGCCTACGCCGAGCTCGTCGCCGAGGGCTGGCTCACCGCCCGCCAGGGCTCCGGCACCCGCGTGGCCGAACGGGCCCGCCCGCGCCGCGCCCCAGCCGCGCCCCGGGTCCGCCACCCCGCCCGCCGCGGCCCCGCCTACAGCCTGGTGCCCGGCTCCCCGGACGTGGGCGCCTTCCCGCGCGCCGGCTGGCTGGCGGCGGCCCGCCGCGCCCTGACCGACGCCCCGAACGAGGCCTTCGGCTACGGCGCCGACACCCGCGGCCGCATCGAGCTCCGCGAGGCGCTCGCCGGGTACCTGGCGCGGGCCCGCGGGGTGTACGCCGACCCCGGCCGGATCGTGCTGTGCGCCGGCTTCGTCCACGCCGCCCGCCTCCTCGGCCAGGTGCTGCGGGCCCGCCGGGTGCGGGAGATGGCGGTCGAGGGCCTCAGCCTCGACCTGCACCGCGACCTCTTCACCGACGCCGGCCTGCGCACCCGCCCCCTGTGGGTGGACGACTCCGGCGCCCGCACCCCCGACCTCGCCGCGCTCGGCCCCCGGGTGGGCGCGGTCCTCCTCACCCCCGCGCACCAGTTCCCCACCGGCGCGGCCCTCACCGCCGAACGCCGGGCGGCGGCGGTGGACTGGGCCCGCACCACCGGCGGGCTGATCCTGGAGGACGACTACGACGGGGAGTTCCGCTACGACCGCCAGCCCGTCGGCGCCCTCCAGGGCCTGGACCCCGACCGGGTGGTCTACCTCGGCACCGCCAGCAAGTCCCTGGCCCCGGGGCTGCGGATCGGCTGGATGGTGGTCCCGCCGGCCCTGCTGGACGAGGTGATGGCGGCGAAGGGCCCGGCCGAGTGGACGTCGAGCGCGCTGGACCAGCTGACGCTGGCCGAGTTCATCACCTCCGGCGCCTACGACCGCCACGTCCGGGCGATGCGGTTGCGCTACCGGCGCCGGCGTGACGAGCTGGTGGCCGCGCTGGGCGGACGGGTCCCCGTCTCCGGGATCGCGGCCGGGCTGCACGCGGTGCTGGACCTCCCGCCCGGCACGGAGCGCGAGGTCGTCCGGGCCGCGGCCTGGCAGGGCCTGGCGGTGGAGGGGCTGGAGCGGTACCGGCACCCGGACACGGAGATGCCGGTGCGGGAGGCGCTGGTGGTGGGCTACGGAACCCCGCCCGACAGTGCCTGGACCCCGACCCTGGAGGCCCTCACGGCCGCACTCCCGTAGCGGGCCGCCGCCGCGGGACGACCTCCGCCCAGACCGTCTTGCCGACCACCCGCCCGGTGACGCCCCAGGCGTCGGCGAGCGCCTCGACGATGTGCAGCCCGTAGCCGTGGCCGTCCCCGTCCGGGCGCGGCTCGGGCCGCCGCCCCGCGTCCGCGTCGGAGACCTCGACCCGCAGCACCCCGTCGAGCCGCCTGAGTCCGAGCTCGAAGTCCCGCCCGGGCACGGAGCCGTGGGTCACGGCGTTGGCCGCGAGCTCCGCCACGACCTGCGCCACCCGGTCGGACTCGTCCCCGCCGAGCGGGAAGTCCCACCGGCACAGTTCCAGCACCGCCAGATGCCGGGCGAGACGCGCGCCCCGCCGTGTGCTGCTGAACCGCTGGCGCCATTCGTTTGCAGGGTGGCTGGACATGCCGCCGCTCCTCTCCGTAGTCGTTCAACTACTGGGCAGGTTCAGCGTGGCTGCTCGCAGGGAAGCATTCAACGTGCCAGGGGAGGACAGGAAGTTGATGGGAGTCCTGTGAACATCAAGGAACTGAACCCGGAGAGCTCGCCGCAGGCCGCCTTCGGTGCGCGCTTGCGCAGCTCGCGGGCCACGCGCGGTTGGCGGCAGGACGAACTGGGCGAGCGGATGGGGTATTCGAGCACCCACATCTCGGGCGTGGAAACTGGCCGCAAAGTGCCGACCTTGCCGTTCGCGCGAAGTGCGGACAGGGCGCTCGGAACGGGAGACGTGTTCGAGCGCGAGTGGCGGGAGATGCGGCACGGCAGCCTGCTGGAGGGCTTCCCGGAGTTCGTGGCGTACGAGGGGCGGGCGGCGGAGATCCGACTGTACGAGGTGGGTGTCGTCCCGGGGCTGCTGCAGACCCCGGAGTACGCAACGGTGCTTGCCGAATCGGACGTCCGGCGTGGGGCGATCACGCCTGAACAGGCCGCCGAGCGGGTCGCGCTGGTGGCGGACCGGCAGTCCTCCCTGGTGCGGCGCCTGGCGCCGCTGATCTTCGTGGTGCTCGACGAGAGCTGCCTGCTCAGGCCCATCGGCGGTTCCGCCGTCATGGACGCGCAGTTGGCGCGCCTGATCGAGTTCGCGGAGCTGCCGAACACCGTGCTTCAGGTCGCGCCGTTCGATATGGGGGAGCGGAGGCCGTTCAACCTGCCGGTGACCGTGCTCACCCAGCCCGATCGCGCACTTATGTCGTATGCCGAGTCCGCCCAACGGGGCTACCTTGAAAGGGAAAGCGCTGCGGTCGTGCCAATTTTGACGACCTATCATCAGCTCCAGGCAGAGGCGCTGTCCCAGGCGGCTTCCGTGGCCATGATCAGCACGTTGCGAAAGGGCACCCCGTGACGACCTCGACCGAATCCCCCCGCTGGTTCACGTCCTCGTACAGCGACCACGGCGGCCAGTGCGTCGAAGTGGCGACCAACCTCCCCGGCGTCGTCCCGGTCCGGGACTCCAAGACCCCCGGCGGGCCGGTGCTCAACTTCCAGGCGGCGGCATTCGCGGCGTTCGTCGCGGGTATCAAGGCCGCATGACGACGACCCCGCGCTGGCGCAAGTCCTCCTACAGCAACAACGGCGGCAACTGTGTCGAGGTTGCCCTCAACCTCCCCCGCACCGTCCCCGTCCGGGACTCCAAGGCGGGCGACGCGGGCCCGGTGCTGACCTTCGGCGAAGCCGCCTTCGCCACCTTCCTCGGAGCCCTCAGGACTCCTTAGGTTCCCCGAACCGCGACAGCGCCAACGCTCCGGCGACCGCCACCGCGAAGCCCGTCACGGCCAGCCAGGCCAGGCCTTCGCGGGGGCGGTCGCCGAGCCAGGCCACGCCCACCAGCGCCGGCCCGACGGTCTCACCGAGCACGAGCCCGGCCGTGGCCGCCGTGACCGAGCCCCGCTCCAACGCCGAGGTGAGCAACAGGAAGGCCGCCGCCCCGCCCAGCAGCAGCGCGTACAGCGCCGGGTTCCGCAGCTCCCGCAGGGACACGGTGTCGATGAGGCGGACGGCCACCTCCACCACCCCGAAGCCCGTCCCGGCCGCCAGGCCCAGCACCAGGGAGCGAGAGCCCCCCGGCAGCCGGCCCGCCACCGCGCCCACCAGCAGCACCAGAGCGGCCACCCCCAGCAGGCCCAGCTTCAGCGCGAGCGTGCCGACCCCGTGCCCCTCCTCACCCGAGGCCAGCCCGATCATCAGCAGCCCCGCGCACACCACGGCCACCGCGCCCCACTCCAGCCGCGACAGCCGCACCCCCAGCAGCTTCGCCGCGACCACGGCCGTCACCGCCAGGCTCGCCGCCAGCGCCGCGCCCACCGCGTAGATCGGGACGTGCCGCAGGGCGATGATCTGGAGCACGAAGCCCACCGCGTCCAGCCCCAGCCCCGCCACGTACCGCCACTGCCGCACCGCCCGCAGGAACAGGGCTGCGTCCACCCCCGAGCCCGTCGCCTCCGGCCGGGCCGCCGCCCGTGCGGCCATCGCCTGGAGGACCGAGGCCGTACCGAAACACACCGCCGCGCCCAGCGCGCAAACCATTCCGATCAGCACGAAACCCGACTCTAGGGCTCCCGTCGTGACAAGGGTGTGACGACGGCCGGATTCCCTCCCTCCGTCCGGCCGATCTAAGGTGCTCGCCATGGACACCAGCGACACCACCCGACGACGCATGCGCTCCGGCGCGGTCGCCCTCGGCGGCATGGGCCTGCTCGCCGCCACCCTCGTGGCCTGCGGCAGCAGCAGTGAGCCCGACAAGCGCTGCGCGTCCAAGTCCACCCTGGACCACCTCAACTCCAAGGAGTGCAAGAGCGGCGGCCGCGGCGCGTACTACTACGGCGGCACCGTCAGCAACGGCAAGGTGTCCGGCGGCAGCTTCGACAAGTCGGCCGTCACCCGCGGCGGCATCGGCGGCAGCCACTCCAGCTCCTCCGGCGGCTGACCAGCATGGAGCGCCACACCATCGAGCCCCGCCCCGACTGGCAGAAGACCGTCGAGGAGCAGGGGCTGATCTACCCCCTGACCCGCTTCCCCGACGACTCCCTGCGCCCCTACTGGGACGAGAGCGCGTACTACTCCTTCTCCCTCCCCGAGGTCGAGGCGCTGGAGAACGTGGTCGAGGAACTGCACGCCATGTGCCTGGCGGCGGCCGCCCACATCGTGGAGCACGACCGCTTCGCCGACCTCGGCATCACCGACCCGAAGGTCGCCGCGCTCATCGCCGAGTCCTGGCGGCGCCGCGCCGAGCAGCCCTCCCTCTACGGCCGCTTCGACCTGCGCTACGACGGCTCCGGCAGCCCCGCCAAGCTGCTGGAGTACAACGCCGACACCCCCACGTCCCTGGTGGAGGCGGCGAGCCCGCAGTGGTTCTGGATGGAGGAGCGCTTCCCGGGTGCCGACCAGTGGAACTCCCTGCACGAACGCCTCGTCGACGCCTGGCGCCGGCAGGCCGAGCTGCTGCCGCCCGGCCCGCTGCACTTCGCGCACTCCGAGACCGACGAGCTCGGCGAGGACCTGATGACGGTCGCCTACCTCCAGGAGACCGCCGAGCAGGCCGGGATCGAGACGCACGCCCTGTCCGTGGAGACCATCGGCTGGGACAGCCTCTCGAACCGGTTCGTGGACGACAAGCTCCGCTTCATCCGCGGCTGCTTCAAGCTCTATCCGTGGGAGTGGCTGGTCGAGGACGAGTTCGGCCCGCACGTCCTCGGGACCTACGACCACGGCGGCGGCACCGGCACCACCGCCTGGATCGAGCCGCTGTGGAAGATGCTGCTCGCGAACAAGGCGCTGCTGGCGATCCTCTGGGAACTCTTCCCCGAGCACCCGAACCTGCTGCCCGCCTACCTCGACGGCCCGCGCGAGCTCGCCGAGGCCGTCGGTTACGCCGCCAAGCCGCTGCTGGGCCGCGAGGGCGCCGGGGTCACCCTGCACGAGCCGGACGGCGAGCCGTTCGTCCCGGCCGAGGGGGAGACGTACGTCTTCCAGGCCCTGGCCCCGCTGCCCGACTTCGACGGCAACCGCGTCGTCCTCGGCGCCTGGGTGGTCGAGGAGGAGGCGGCCGGACTCGGCATCCGCGAGTCGGCGGGCCCGGTCACGGACGAGTACGCCCGCTTCCTGCCGCACGTGATCCTGTAGCCGGTCCTCCAGGGGGTGCCCGGCAGGGCACCCCCCACCCCCCCCGTCAGCCGCCGGCGAGGACCGCCCGCAGCTGCTCCAGACCCCAGTCCAGGTCTTCCTTCGAGATCACCAGCGGCGGCGCGATCCGGATCGTCGACCCGTGCGTGTCCTTCACCAGGACCCCGCGCGCCATCAGCTTCTCGGAGACCTCCCGGCCCGTGCCGCGCGCCGGGTCGATGTCCACGCCCGCCCACAGGCCGCGCCCGCGCACGGCGGTCACCGCGCCGCCGCCGGTCAGCAGGTTCAGCTCCCGGTGCAGGTGGTCGCCGAGTTCGGTGGCGCGCTGCTGGTACTCGCCGGTGCGCAGCATCGCGATCACCTCCAGGGCGACGGCGCATGCAAGGGGGTTCCCGCCGAAGGTGGAGCCGTGTTCGCCGGGCCGGAAGACCCCGAGCACGTCGCGGTCGGCGACCACGGCGGACACCGGCACGACACCGCCGCCGAGGGCCTTGCCCAGGACGTACAGGTCCGGGACGACGTCCTCGTGCTCGCAGGCGAAGGTCTTCCCGGTGCGGCCGAGGCCCGACTGGATCTCGTCCGCCATGAACAGCACGTTCCGCTCGCGCGTCAGCGCCCGTACCCCGGCCAGGTAGCCGGGCGGCGGGACGAGGACGCCCGCCTCGCCCTGGATCGGCTCCAGCAGCACGGCGACGGTGTTGGCGGTGACGGCGGCGTCGAGGGCGGTGAGGTCCCCGTACGGGACGATCTCGAAGCCGGGGGTGTAGGGGCCGTAGTGGTCGCGGGCCTCGTGGTCGGTGGAGAACGACACGATGGTCGTGGTCCGGCCGTGGAAGTTGTTCGCGGCGACCACGATCTTGGCCTGGCCGTCCGGGACGCCCTTGACCTCGTAGCCCCACTTGCGGGCGGTCTTGACGGCCGTCTCCACCGCCTCCGCGCCCGTGTTCATGGGCAGCACCATCTCCTTGCCGCACAGGGCGGCGAGTTCGGTGCAGAACTCGGCGAAGCGGTCGTGGTGGAAGGCGCGGGAGGTGAGGGTGACCCGCTCCAGCTGGGCCTTGGCCGCGTCGATCAGACGCCGGTTGCCGTGGCCGAAGTTGAGCGCCGAGTACCCGGCGAGCATGTCGAGGTAGCGCCGCCCCTCCACGTCGGTCATCCACGCGCCCTCCGCCGAGGCGACGACGACCGGGAGGGGATGGTAGTTGTGCGCGCTGTGCTCGTCGGCGGAGCGGATGGCATCAGCTGTTCTCGACACGGGGTCTCCGATCGTCCGTCTGCTGCGGGTGACGCGGGTGACATGGGTGGCGTCCTTTGTATCGTCGCTCGGATCGTGGACGCGGAAACCTCCGGGGCGCCGCGCCCGCTAAGGTGTTCGGTACGCACGGCGACTGGCGTACGGAGAACCAACTCCGGGGGAGTCGTGCGCGCACGACCGCACACAGGGCCGCTCGCCTGGGCCTCGCGGGGACGAGAGACGACATCGACCCCGGAGGAGCCGCGATGACCGCGCACCGCCAGCCCGCCCTGCTCGCCACCGACCCCGACCTCGCCGCGCTCGTCACCGCCGAGGAGACGCTCCAGGCGGAGACCCTGCGGCTGATCCCCAGCGAGAACTACGTCTCCGCGGCCGTGCTCGAAGCCTCCGGGACGGTCCTGCAGAACAAGTACAGCGAGGGCTACCCGGGCCGCCGCTACTACGAGGGCCAGCAGAACATCGACCGCGTCGAGGCCCTCGCCGTCGAGCGGGCCAAGGGCCTGTTCGGGGTGGACCACGCGAACGTCCAGCCGTACTCCGGGTCCCCGGCCAACCTGGCCGTCTACCTGGCCTTCGCGAAGCCCGGCGACACGGTGATGGGCATGGCCCTGCCGATGGGCGGGCACCTCACGCACGGCTGGGGCGTCTCGGCGACGGGCTCCTGGTTCCGGGGCGTCCAGTACGGGGTGCGGGCCGAGGACGGCCTGATCGACTACGACGCGGTGCGCGAGCTGGCCCTCGCCGAGCGGCCGAAGATCCTCTTCTGCGGCGGCACGGCCCTTCCCCGGACGATCGACTTCGAGGCGTTCGCGTCGATCGCGGCGGAGGCAGGCTCGATCCTGGTCGCGGACGTCGCCCACATCGCGGGCCTGATCGCGGGCGGGGCGCACCCGTCGCCGGTCCCGTACGCGGACGTGGTCTCCACGACCACCCACAAGACCCTGCGCGGGCCGCGCGGCGCGATGCTGATGTGCAAGGAGGAGCACGCGAAGGCCATCGACAAGGCGGTCTTCCCCGGCCTCCAGGGCGGCCCGCACAACCAGACGACGGCGGGCATCGCGGTCGCCCTGCACGAGGCGGCCCAGCCGTCCTTCACGGCGTACGCGCACGCGGTCGTCGCCAACGCGAAGGCGCTGGCGGCGGCGCTGCTGGAGCGGGGCTTCGACCTGGTCTCGGGCGGCACGGACAACCACCTGATCCTGATGGACCTGACCTCGCGGGGCGTGCCGGGGAAGGTGGCGGCGAAGGCCCTGGACCGGGCGGGCATCGTGGTCAACTACAACACCGTCCCGTTCGACCCCCGCAAGCCGTTCGACCCGTCGGGGATCCGGATCGGGACGCCGTCGCTGACGTCGCGCGGCCTGTCGGTCGACCACATGCCGGTGGTCGCCGACTGGATCTCCCGCGCGGTGGACGCCGCCGCGAAGGGTGACGAGCCGGCCCTGGCCGCGATCCGCGCGGAGGTCTCCGACCTCCTGACCGCGTTCCCGGCCCCGGGCCTCCCGGTCGCGTAGCCGCTGCGCGGAGCCCCTCCCCGCCCCGCCCTTTCTCCGTTTCCGCCTCAATCGCCGGCGCGGCTACAGACACGGCGCTACCGCGCCCGCGCCTCAATCGCCGGCGCGGCTGAAAGATTCGGGGCTCCGCCCCGGACCCCGTACGTGCGCTCCGCGCCCGTGCGCTCAATCT
>NZ_JBHVUQ010000145.1:0-20011 GCF_042884105.1 Streptomyces sp. NPDC058157 | reverse complement strand
CCAGCCGGGGCAGCTCCGCACGCGGCCAGACCCCGCCGAGGCCGCGCACCACCACCTCCCGGTCGTGCACCCAGTACAGGTGCACGAAGCGGTTGGCCAGGGGCGGGCTCAGCTCCCAGCCGTCCGCGGCCGAGGCGCGCGGATTGGCCGCGGCCACGATCCGGACGTCGGACGGCAGGTGCAGCGCGCCGACCTTGCGCTCCAGCACGACGCGCAGCAGCGCGGCCTGGACGGCGGGCGTGGCGGTGGACAGCTCGTCGAGGAACAGCAGTCCCCGCCCGGCGCGGACCAGTTCCACGGCCCACTGCGGGGGCGCCATGGGCACCCCGTTCTCGGCCGGGTCCTCACCCAGGACGGGCAGACCGGAGAAGTCCGTCGGCTCGTGGACGCTCGCGATCACCGTCGTCAAGGGCAGGTCCAGGGAGGCGGCGAGCTGGGTCAGCGCTGCCGTCTTCCCGATGCCGGGCTCACCCCAGAGCAGGACGGGGAGGTCCGCGGCCACCGCCAGGGTCAGCGCTTCGAGCTGCTCGTCGTGGCGCGGCTGCGTGGTCGTGGTCCGCAGGAGCGTCAGGAGGTCCCGGGCGACGGAGAGTTGTGGCCGGGCGCCGTCGGAGGGAAGGCCGGGAAGGCCGGGAAGGCGGGCGGGGAGGAGGGGGCTGGAGGACATGGGCATCACCTGTGAGGGTTTCGGGGACGGGGATCCGTCCGGACGTCGTCGGCGGCGAGGGTCCGTACGCGCACGCCGACGGGAGTGAGAGGAGGGGAAGAGGGGGTCAGAGGTGCAAACCGGTCCGGGGACGGGCACGGGAGCTCCGCTTGCGGCGCAGCTCCGGAGGCAGACCGCGCTCGCGCCGCGGCCGGTGGCCGACGGGGCCCGCCGCGAGGGCGGCGGGAGGCACGGGCACCAGCCCCGCGCGGAACAGCCCCTGGTCCAGGCGGCCCGCCACCGCCGCGTCCAGGGCCTCCCGCAGGGGACCCTCACGCAGCACCGCGCCGGGGCCGAGCAGCCCCTCCACCACGGCCAGGGCGCCGGTCACGTCGCCGTGGCCGAGCCGCTCGCGGACCGCGGGCAGCGCCTCGGGGCTGCGGTGGACCGCGTCGATCGCCCGCAGACAGGGCAGGCCGGGGCCACCGAGCGCCACGAGGAGTTCCTCACGGGCCAGTTGAGCGGGCTCGTGGTCGACGGCCGTCAGCGTGCCGTCCCGCAACGCGATCCGGTGCACCTCCCCGCGGCAGTCCACCCGGTGCGGGTCCGTACCCGCGGCGGCGGCCGGCCCGGGGTCCCGCACAGGCCCGGACCCCAAAGCCCGTACGGCGGCCGGCCCCGCCAGCGCCTCCGCGACGAGCGGGTGCAACCGGTCGGCCCGGAGCAGGCCCGCCCGGAGCAGCTCGAGGTCGGGCAGCGGCCTCGCCGCGGCCTCGGGCAGCACCGGCAGCCCGGCCGCCGCCCGCGGCGACGGCACCTCCCGCACCGGCCGCAGCACCGGGGCGTGGGTGTCGTCCGGGGCGACGAGCTCGAAGACGCCGTGGCCGCGCGCACCGAACCGTACGGTCAGCCGGCCCCGGGGCGGGCGCCCGTCGGCCCGCAGCAGCAGCTCGGCCTCGGCGGCCCAGTGCTCCGGCAGCGCGGCGGGCAGGTGTTCCCCCGGCCCGCGGCCCTGCGGCCCGTGCGGGGTGAGGGGGGCCCAGCACCTCCCCGCCAGCCCGGCGCTGCGCGTGCCGTCCCACAGGTGGCGGTGCAGGTCGAGCCGGAAGCGCCGGTCGGGATGCGGGTGGGGATGGTACGCGGGCGGGTCGTCCCGGGACCCTTCCCAGAGCGCCAGGGACATCCGCTGGCCCGCGTCCGCCCAGGCGGGCGGTGTCCTCACCACGAGCCGGAGCGTGGTCCGGCCGGGGGCCTCGTAGCGGGCCAGACAGAGGGTGAGGCCGGGCCGCAGACGCCCGTCCGGGGCCGTGCGGGGCATGTGCCAGCGCAGCAGATCGGGCGCCAGACGGCGCAGATCGGCCCGCAGACGGGAGGCGAGTTCGGTGCCGTGGCGGTCACGCACGGCGCGCAGATCGAGATCGACGTCGATCCGGGCGGCGGCGCAGGCCCCCGCCCAGTCACCGGCGGCCCGGCGAGCCGACGCGTTCTCGATCATGGACGGTGGCACGGCGTACTCGCGTACGCGTTGCCACATGAGCAGGCGGGAGGGAATCGGTTCCGCGAGGTGAGCTGCCATCAGCACTCACCTTGCGCGGACGATTCCCCCGATCCGGTGGAGGAGGAAGTGGTCATCGCCGGGATCATAGGCAGGCCCCAAACGATCTGTCAGCAGGGTTTCGCGGGGGTCACGCGCCAGGGCGCGAAGGCGCTGGCCGTGCGCGGCACGGAGCCCGCCAGTTCGGGGCAGTGCCGCAGCACCACGCTGGTCATGCCGTTGCGTTCGATCCAGTCCATGCCCAGGGGCGTGTACACCTCCGGCCTGAAGTCGACGGTGAGGAAGCGGTCGCTCTGCAGGCGTCGCGTCGCCATCAGGATGAAGATGCGGAAGGCCGTGTCGCTGAAACCGAAGCCGTGCGGCGGGTTCTCGGCGAAGAGTCCCACCATCGTGTCGACCTGGTCGACGTCGCGGTAGACCTCCTTGAGGCGGGCGACCGTCTCCGGGTCGGAGGACAGGTCTTCGAACCGCCGCAGGCGCGGCTTGTGCAGGCCGGCCCGGAAGTCGTTGTACCGGGGCACCCCGCGCCGCCGGGTCCGTACCAGGTCGACCACGGACAGGTCGATGATCTCCCCGTCCCGCTCGAACGCCTGGAGCGCCCGCGGGTAGTTGTGCAGGGTGATCGCGCCGGGATGGGCCGTGCCGAGCGAGTACAGCGAGTTGGCCAGACCGGTCTTGCGCATCAGCGGTTCCGTGGCGGAGCCCTGGAGGTCGGTGAACCCGAGGGTGTCCAGCCGCCGGCCGAGCCGGTGGTCCACGAGCTCGAAGTCGTCGGGGAGCAGCGGGTGCATGCGGTAGACGGTGACGAAGTCCTCGGTGAGCGAGTACGGGGCGCCGTGGTGGTCCGGCAGG
Organism: Streptomyces sp. NPDC058157; assembly: GCF_042884105.1. Lineage (NCBI taxonomy): Bacteria > Bacillati > Actinomycetota > Actinomycetes > Kitasatosporales > Streptomycetaceae > Streptomyces > Streptomyces sp. NPDC058157. The sequence goes on along the minus strand of NZ_JBHVUQ010000145.1, from coordinate 16,958 downwards.
GTCTTGGGGATGCCGGTCAGCGCGTGCGATTCGAACAGCCACAGGCCCAGCTGGTCGAGCCATTTCTTCGGCGGGCCCTGCCAGTTGGTCTTCAACCCGATGTCGATCACCTCGGTGGCGAGGATCGCCGGAGTCCACTCCACGGTGTGGATCTTCGCGATGAGGGCCGAGACGACCAGTCGCGCCGTCTGGTAGACGCGCTCCTCGTCCAGGCGCGGGTATTCCCGCCGCAGCGCCTCGCACACGACGTTGTGCTCGCGGGCGAAGAGGGTCTGCATCGCGCTGAGGCCGAACCACCAGCTCTCCGCGAACCCGGTCAGCGGAAGGCCGTTCGGCCCGAGCGGAAGGTGACCGTCGTCCAGCCGCAGGGTGGCGCCGCCGTCCGCCTCCCGCAGCGACATGCCGGTCTGCCTGTCGCCGCCGTAGATCTCCGAGCCGTCCCACCAGTGGGACGCCGCGTTGGCGAAGAGGACGGGCGGTCCGCTGCCGTCGGCCGGGTGCAGCCCTTCGTTCTCGGCGAAGCGCATCACCTTCTCGGCCGCTCCGCCCGGGGTGTTGCGCCACGTGACGCCGGGCGGCAGCGGTACCTCGACGGCCGTCGTACCGGTCGGGTAGCGCTTGTGGTTGACCCAGTCGTGCACCTGGAACTGGATCCAGGCGGCGGCCAGGATGTTGAGGGAACGCGCCGGGAGGAAGGCGTCGCGGTGCAGCAGTTCCCTGCTGACCGTGACCGGGTTGGGCACGTCGAAGAGGTCCGGCCGGTAGACCGGGCGGAGGTTGCGGCCGAAGGCGGCCCCGATGGCGCCCATGCCCGGCGCGGACAGGTCGTTGTAGGTGCCGTCGTAGCTGCGCGCCACCCGCATGCTCTCGTCGACGGCCGCCGGCACGGGCCGGGTCCTGGGCGGGGCCTCGTGGAGGTCGGTGTCGATCAGGTTGGAGCGCCGCAGCCGCTGCCGCAGGGCCACGAGGTTCAGCAGCCCGAGGGGCACCGGGAGCCGGTGCCAGGGGACGAACCGGTCGAGGACGTCGAAGGCGCCGCGCAGCGGCACGCCCAGGACTGCGTTGCGGCGGGGCTGGACGCCCGCGAACCGCTGGCCGAGGCGGTGTGCGCTGCTGGCCTCGTAGGCGGCCTTGCGTGCGCGGTTGAGGTTTCCGAGGGGCCGGAACGCCTCGGTCGTGTTCCACGGGTTGAAGGCGAGCTGCTCGACCCGCGCGGCCGCGGTCCGGGCCTCGGCGGCGTCGATGTCCTGGCACGGCACGGTCAGGGTGGCCACGAGGACGGGAGGGGTGTCCCGCTCCTTCCACTCGGCCGTGCCGTCCTCGACGGAGGTGCGGCGTTCGTCGACGTAGCGCTGGACGTACAGCTCGAAGACGACGTCCGCCCGCTTCAGCCGCTCCGCGAGTTCGCGGTGCAGGTGGTCGGGGTCACCGGGGGAGGGGGCCGGGGCCGCGGCCGCGTCCGAGGCCGGGCGCAGCTGGTAGCGGACCGGTCCGGCCGCGCCCCACAGGATGGCGCCGCGGCTCCAGTACGTCTCCAGTGCCAGGCTGCGGACGGTGTGTCGGGTACCGGCCCGCACGTTGTGGCGCATGCGCGCGGCGGTGGACCAGCCCACCGCGAGCGGCAGCCTGACGAACAGCGCGAAGGCCTTGCGCGGGGTGGAGTCGGCGCCCGCCATCGCCTTGGCGAACGCGACGAACTCGCGCGCGTCGCGTGCGTGCGAGACCGGATGGCTCGTCATCAGCAGGTCGTGCGCCTCGTCCGGACCCGCCGCGACCCGCAAGGCCGCCCCGCGCAGATCGGGGGCCTGGTCGGGCTGCCGCGAACCGTTCGCGTTCGAGAGGCGTACGGTGACGGGATACTCGGCGCCGGGACGCGCGAAGCCGGTCCGCAGGTCCGGCGGCAGGTCGTCGCCGAACCTCAGGCGCGCGTTCTCCGCGCCGAGGACCCCCTTGGCGTGGAACGCCCGCGCGATGTCGGCGGCGCCGCTGCGCTTCCTGTTCTTGAGCTGGACCCGCATGAGGTCATGGGCCAGCCGCTCGAAGAGGAGCCGTTCCGCATCCGGGTTCCCGCCCACGTAGTGCTCGTACCGGCCGATCTCGTCCATGTGTGCCTCTTCGCCAAGGCGTCCCCGGCCGGCCGGACGTGCGGTGGGGGCCGATCCGGGGCGACGCTGCGCGGCTGCCCGCGACCGAGCCGGCGGGCACCTCCGTTACACACGGCCACCCTGACGCAGCGGCGCGGGCGCGTCGCGCGGAACGGCGCAGACGGGTGGCTCCGGGCCCGCGCCGGGGTCTCGTGGCCCGGGCCCGTCACCCGCACGGGCCACACCGCTTGCGGGAGCGGGATGGCCCGACCGATGGCAAGCTGGATTCCGGGGCGAGGGAGCCGAGGAAGGGCGATGAGAGTCTACGAAGCCCTGGTCAAGGGACTCGAAGGAATCGGGGTGCGGGCCGCTTTCGGGGGCGCCGGAGAGAACGCCGCCGGCCTGATGCTGGCGCTGAAGCACTCACGGCGGATCCGGCCCGTCATCACCCGGCACGAGCAGGCCGCCTCCTTCATGGCCTGCGGCTACGCGATGTACACCGACCAGCTCGGCTTCTGCTTCGCGACGGCCGGACCGGGCGCCTTCAACCTGTTCTCCGGCCTCGCCGTGGCCCTGTCCGACTCCTACCCGGTCCTGGCCGTGTCGGGCTACGCGTCGAGGGCCTGGGAAGGCTGGGGCTCGCTCAACGAGACCTCGGGCCTGAACAGGACACCCGACTCGCGCGCCATGTTCGCGGCCACGACGAAGAAGTCCTTCCTGCTCACCGACGCCGCGGACACGTGCGACGTGCTCGAGGACGCGGTCAACACCGCCTTCGAGGGCAGGCCCGGACCGGTCCACATCCATGTCCCCGAGGACCTCACCCACCGTGGCGTCGACGTCGGGAACTTCCGCGACATCCGGCTGCACGTACCGCCGGTCGTCCCCGATCCGGCGCGCGTGGAGGAGATCGCGTCGATGCTGGCCGAGGCCCTCGCGCAGCGGAAGCGGATCGTGGCGCTCGTCGGATTCGGCGCGGTCCGCAGCGGGGCGGGAGCCGAGGTCCGGCGACTGATCGAACGGTTCCGGATCCCGCTGCTCACCACGCTCGACGGCAAGGGCATCGTCTCGGAGGGGCACCCGCTGTCCGTGGGCGTCTTCGCCGACAGCGGTCACGCCAGCGCCTGGAAGGCCTTCCGCGAGGCCGACGTGGTGCTGTGCGTCGGCAACTCCCTGAACCAGCACGCCACGTTCAACTACCGCGAGGACCTCTTCGCGGGCAAGGTACTGGTCCATGTGAACATCTCCGAGGCCGAGTTCCACAAGGCCTACACCCCGGACCACCCCCTGCACGCGGACGCGCGCCTGGCCGTCGCGGCGCTCCACGAGGCGCTGGAGCGGAAGGTCGGCGAGGTCCCCGCCGCCGAGGTGGCGGGCCGTGACCACGACGTCCGGCCCGTCGTCCACGAGCCCGGGAAGATCCATCCGGGGGAGCTGGCCCGGGCGATCGGGCGGCTGCTGCCCCCGAAGGGCGTCCTGCTGGCCGACGCGGGAGCACACCTCGCCTGGCTCGGCTACCACGTAGAGCTGGAGGAGGGACAGAACTTCCGCAAGGCCGGATCCTTCGGCCCGATGGCGGGCCACGTCAACGGCGCCATCGGCGTGAAGCTTGCGCACCCGGAGCGGACCGTCGTCGTCGGCTGCGGCGACGGATGCTACTCGCTGTCCGGATTCGAGCTGATGACGGCCGTCGAGTACGCGATCCCCGTCATCTGGGTCATCTTCGACGACGAGGAATTCAAGCTGATCAAACTCTTCCAGCTCGCCACCTACGGGGAGGCGGGGCTCGTCGAGTTCCGCAACCCCGACTTCGCCGCGTACGCGCGGGCATGCGGCGCCGACGGCTACCGCGTCGAGACCCTGGACGCGTTCGAGAAGGCCTTCCGCACGGCCCTGGACTCCGGCCGGCCCACCCTCATCGACGCCAGGATCACGCGCTGGGCCGTTCCCCACTACAGCCCGTCCCCCGACGGCGTCCTCGCCGCACTGGTGGAGACGGCCGAAGCCCGCCCCCGCGACTGACCCCCGCCACGGCCACCGGTTTGGCGTGACGTGGCGCGGCATGCTGAAGGGACCGAGGTATGAACGACCCGCTGGACACCCGCGGCCGTGCCGGGCTCGAGGCCCTGATGAACCGGCCCCTGCTCACGTCGATCTGGCACCGCCGCACCCACCGCGTCAGCCGCGGCAGTTCGGTCGAGGCCGGTTCCATGAGCTGGACCTCCAGCGCACCGAGAACCCCGCTCACGGAGCTCGAGGAAGCCGTCCTGATCGCCCTGACCGGATGCTCCGGACTCACCATGCCGGACCGTCCCTTCGCCGACCCGCGCGACGGCAAGCCCATCATGGCCAAACCGAACCTCAACATGGCGGGCAGGACCGCCGGCAGCCCCGACAACGCCCAGGGCACGCACTTCTTCCTGATCAACGACAGCGGAACCTACTTCCTGCGCACCCTCCCCCCGCCCGCCGACGGTCCGCCACCGCGGTTCGACGCCGCGACCCTGTGCGCCCGCGCGGCCGAGGCGAAGGTGCGGCTGCTCGACCACCGCCTCGACGTACCGGAGGGGAAACGGGACTTCCCCGCCTACCTCGACTCCAACCGCTTCCTGTCGAACCTGCCCGGCACCACGGTCCTCCTCCCCGTGGTCGACCTGACACGGCAGTACGTCAACGGGCTGATGTACCTGCTGACCCAGCCCGAGGGAGCACGGCCGACGATCGTCGACGACCGCAACTTCTACCGTCCGGCGGGCGTGCGCAAGTGGGTGAAGTCGGGCTTCCTCAACAAGGACGTCACCCTGCCGCTGGGCGCCATCTGGGCCATGCGCACCCAGATCGAGGCCGACCTGCTCCTGCAGAACCTCATGCTCACCGCCGACGCCATGGGCCTCGGAGCCTGGATCCACGCGTCGCTCGCCCCGCCCATCGCGCTGGGCGACCCCAAGTTCCGCGCCGGCTACGGCCCCATGCTCGGCTTCGACTGGACCGTCCCGCGCTGGCGGCCGGCGGACATCCTGCGCTGGCAGGTGCCGCTGCCCCGCTACGCCAACCTGCGCGCGGCCCCCGTCGCCCTGCGCCACGACGGCGAGTACCTCATCAAGGCCATGTGCCCGCCCAACTACGGCAGCATGGCGGAAGCGGTCGACGCCGTCGTGGCGGGCAAGTTCGGGCCGAAGGGCATCTACGCCGACGAGGCGCTGTTCGCCCGGATCTACCGGGGGGACTTCGGCAGCCGGTACCTGCACCAGGCCGGCGACTACGCCGCCGACGTCATCGCCTGCACACGGGACATCTGCACCTACATCCACGAGACCCACGGGCGGTTCCCCGCACACTGCGACACCATCCACGTGCCGGGCGTCTGGCTCCAGGCCCACCACGTCGAGAACGGCTACTACGAACGGTTCTTCCGCCACGGGCTGACCGAGACCCACCGCACCCACGACCACGACTGGCACGGTCCGTAGCCCGGCATCCGCCGGGTGGGGCCGAGCGGGTCCTGTTCCCCCGCCAGGCCCGCCCAAAGCATCACCAGCCGCATTCCAGCCATTACTCTGCGTGCATGCCGAATGCGCGGGCGCAACTGAAACTGCGGGAAGTGCCGGGCTGGGCGGTGGGGCTGTGCCTGTTCGGGCTCGCCGCGGGTCTCACGATGGTCCTCTGGTACGGGGCGGCCGTGCCCTTCGGGGCCAGGCCGCCCGGCGACGGCGAGCTGCTGCTCCAGTTCGCGGGCACCCCCGCGCGGGCCCGCGCCGTCGTGAAGGCGCGGGGCGGCGCCGGACTCTTCCAGGACGGGCTCGTGCTGGACTGGTGCTGGTTCATCCCCGGGTACGCGGCGGCCCTCGCCGGGACGTTCGGACTCGGGCGCCTGCTCCTCTACCGCAAGGCCACCCGGCTGTGGTCCCTGCGGGCCCTCTTCCTCACCCCCGTGGTGGTGGCGGCGGACTGCGTGGAGAACGTCTTCCTCTGGAAGGCCCTGGACCGCGTCAAGGCCGATCCGGCCGGCCCCCGACCGCGCCTGGCCGGCGTCCTGGGGAGCGGCCCGGAGCATGATCTGGAACGGAACCTGCAATGGGCCGGCCACTTCGCCCAGCTGAAATGGGCGCTGGTCATTCCGCTGGTGGCGGCCGCCCTCCTGACCGTCGCCACCCTCTGCTCCCGCCGCCTGCTGACCCCCTCCCTGGTGCGGAGCGCCACCGCGGACCGCCCCCGTCCCGCCGTGGCGTACGTCGACCAGCCCGCCGCGGACCACACCGACCTGCCCGACGTGATCCTCCCGCCCGCCGCGCCCCACGACTGGGAACCCCTGGCCGAGTGGACCGCCCCCGACCCGGGCAGGCCACGCCTGGCCGCCGACCCGGCGGACACCGCGTCGGCCCGCTGGCGCGACCGCCGCTACCAGCCGCCCACCCGGAAACCCGGAGAGCTCGGCTTCTGCGTCTCCGGCGGGGGCATCCGGTCCGCGTCGGTCACCCTCGGCGCCCTGCAGGCCCTGCGCGCCCAACTGGTCCAGGCGGACTACCTGGTGTCGGTGTCCGGCGGCGGATACACCGCCGGCGCCCTCCAACTGGCCCTGACCGACGCCCGGTTCCTGGACGCCAAGGGCAGGCCCACGGTGGCGCGGCCGGGCCTGGCACGGCCCGCGGACGCGTTCGCGGCGGGCAGCCCGGAGGAGGACCACATCCGCCGGCACGCGAAGTACCTGGCGGACGCCCCCAAGGAGAGGGTGCACGCCATCGGGGCGGTGCTGCGGGGGATGGCCGTCTCCTTCGGCATGCTGGCCCTTCTCTTCACCGTGGTCGGCCAGCTCCTGAACGCCTTCTACTCACGGCTCCCGCTGACCGACCTCCACCGCTTCGTCCCGCGGCCGAAGGTCTTCGTACCGACCTGCCAGAACCCGGCGCTCCCGGTGTGCCCCGGGCCCCCGGAGACCTTCCTGCCCCCGTTCCACCTGTACCCGGACGCCTGGCAGCCCGTCCTCGTCCTGCTCGGCCTGGCCGGCCTCGTGTCGGTGGCCTTCGCCTTCGGCGGAGCCTGGACCCATGCGTCCCGCCCCGCCTGGCTGCGCAGCATCGTGAAGGCGATCGTGGCGCTGGCCCTGGCGGTCGCCGTGCTCTCCATCGTCCTCCCGGCGGTGATCTGGTTCTTCGCCTGGCTCGCACACGAACAGGGACTGGTCTACAACGACGGCAGGGGACTGTCCCTGCTCGCCGCGCTCACCGGGGCGGTGACCGCGGTCGGCACCTGGTTCACCGTCGTGCACAAGACGGTGAAGCAGCTGACGCCGGACGGCACCCAGGCCGGCCCGTTCCGCAAGGGCCCCTCCCTCGTCGTCCAGGTCGGCGGCGGCTGGGTCAAGGCCGCGGTGTGCTGGCTGGTGCTGCTCCTGGTCGCCTTCTTCTACCTCGCGCTCATGACCTGGACGGCCGTCTACGCGGGCACGTGGAACATCTGGTGGAAGGCCGGGATCCCCATCGCCCTGGTCGTTCTGTCGCTCGTGATCGACCAGACCACCTTCAGCCTGCACCCCTTCTACCGCCAGCGGCTGGCCGGCGCCTTCGCCGTCCGCCGCGCGGTGCTGAAGGGCGGCTCGGTGGGCGCCCTGCCGTACGACTACAACCGCGAACCGACCCCGCTGCACCCCTACGCGGAGCGGGTGCCCGGCTTCCCCCAGGTCATCTTCGCCGCATCGGCCGCCGTCTCGCTGCGCAACCGGACCGCACCCGGGCGCCCGGCCGTTCCCTTCACCTTCGCCTCCGACTACTGCGGCGGCCCCGACACCGGCTGGGTCCGCACCGACACCCTGCAGCGGACCGCCCCGGAGATGATCGGGCGCGACCTGACCGTACAGTCGGCCGTCGCCGTGTCCGGGGCGGCCTTCGCCTCCGCGATGGGCTCCCAGACGACGTTCCTGGAACGGCTGCTCGCGCTGTCCAACGTACGGCTGGGCACCTGGATCCCGAACCCCCTCTACATCGCGGAACTGGCGAAGTACGGGCCCGACCGGATCATGCCGCGGCTGCCCCGGGTGCGGCGGCTGCGCTACCAGCTCCAGGAACTGGTGGGCTGGTTCTCGGACACCACGCCCCTGCTGCTGTGCACCGACGGCGGGCACTTCGACAACCTCGGCCTGGTCGAGATGCTGCGGCTGCGCTGCCGGACGGTCTACGTCATCGACGCCTCCGGGGACAGCCCGCCGCTGCCCACCACCCTCGCCCAGGCGGTGACGCTCGCCTACGAGGACCTCGGCGTGAAGATCAGGTTCGACCGGGAGGAGGGCCGGAACCTGCTGGACCTGGTACCCGGCAGCGGCACACCCCTCTCGCCCGAGACCCCGATGGCCGCCCTCAACGCCCGCTTCTCCGCCACCGGCGTGGTGCGCGGCACGATCGAGTACCCGGAGGAGGTCGAGTTCTCCCCGGGCACCCCGAAGACCACGAGGGGGACGATCATCTTCGTGAAGGCCACCCTGACCCCCGACATGCCGGAGGACCTGCTGAGCTACGCCCTGCGCGAGCCGGCCTTCCCCCGCCAGGCCACCTTCGACCAGTGGTTCGACCACGCCCAGTTCGACGCCTACCGAGCCCTCGGCCACCACCTCGGCACCAAGGCCGCCGAACTCCACCCCGACACCCCACCCGCGTAGCCGCTGCCTGTCGGTGGCCTGCCGGTGCTGTCGGTGTGATGTCGGTGGGGGCTGGCACCTTGGGAGAGGTCCGGCCGGACAGGCGTCCGGTCCGGAGTCCTAGGAGGGGATCTCTCGTGCATGACGTGGTGATCGTGGGAGCCGGCCCGGTGGGTCTGGTCCTTGCCTGCGAGCTCGGTCTCGCCGGCTGTTCCGTATTGGTACTCGAACGGGAGCCGGGGCGCGGCTCGCCGTTACGGTCGGCCCCGCTCGGCAGGCGCGGGCTGTCCGCCGCGTCGGCGGAGGCGTTCGACCGGCGCGGACTGCTCGAACCGCTGCTGGCGGCGTCGGGTGACCAGCAGGTGTTCGACGTGGCCCCCGAAGCGGGTGAACCGGCACGCCCCCGGTTCCTCGGCCACTTCGCCGGCATGATGCTCGACGGGGACCGGGTCGACACCGGCGCCCTCCCCTTCCGGCTCCCGGGGGCGGCGCTCGAAGGCGTGGTGACGGACCTCGCGGCCGTCGAGACGGTGCTGTCCGAGCAGGCGTCCAAGCTCGGAGTGGACATCAGGCGCGGCGTCACCGTCTCGGCCGTCTCCCAAAACGGGCACGGCGTGGTCGTCCGAGCGGGCGCGGACGCCCACGAGGCCCGCTGGCTGGTCGGCTGCGACGGCGGACGCAGTACGGTGCGCAAGCTCGCCGGGTTCGAATTCGTCGGCACCGAACCGCAGTTCACCGGCTACACCATGCAGGCCACGCTCGCCGACGCCGGGCGGCTGCACCCCGGGTTCCACCCGACGCGGTCGGGGATGTACCTCCGGCTGCCCGGCGACGGGCACATCGCCATGATGGACTTCGACGGCGGTGCCTTCGACCGTTCACAGCCGCTGACCCGCGAGCACCTGCAGGCGGTCCTGCGCCGCGTGTCCGGCATCGACGTGACCATCGACGAGGTCCACCTCGCCTCCAGCTTCACCGACCGGGCGATGCAGACGACGGCCTACCGGCGCGGACGCGTCCTGCTCGCGGGCGACGCCGCCCACATCCATTCCCCCCTCGGCGGCCAGGGCCTGAACACCGGCATCGGCGACGCCGTGAACCTGGGCTGGAAGCTCGCGGCGACCGTGCGCGGGCACGCGCCGGACGGCCTCCTCGACAGCTACACCGGCGAGCGCCACCCGATCGGTGCGGCCGTGCTCGACTGGACGCGCGCCCAGGTGGCGACCATGAGGCCGGAACCGTACGCCCGGGCCATCCAGGCGGTGGTCCGCGACTTCCTCGGGACCCGTGACGGGGCGACCTACGTGTACGAGAAGCTGTCGGGATCGTGGATCCGGTACGACCTGGGCGGCGACCATCCGCTGGTCGGCCGCAGCGCCCCCGACTTCCGTTTCGAGGACGGCACGCGCCTCGGGGACCTCATGGCGGACGGAACGGGTGTCGTGCTCGATTTCAGCACCGACCGGCGCCTGCACGCGTCCGCGGCCGGCTGGGAGGGCCGGATACGGTACGCGGCCGGGACGGCGGCGGACGACCTCGGGTGCGGTGCCGTGCTGGTCAGGCCGGACGGCGTGGTCGCCTGGGCGGGCGACCGGCTCCCTGATCGCTCGGAGTTCGAGCAGGCCGCCGGCCGCTGGTTCGGCGGGCCGGCCCCCGCACCCGTTGCGGCCTGAGTCGTGTGACGGCCGCGGCCCCCGAGGCCGCGGCCGTCCGATCGCCTCCTTCCCGGCCCCTACTGCGCGGGCTCCGGGGCCGTGGCGTCGGCGAAGGGGCACCGGGCCTGCCCGGGTGTCCGGGGACCGGCCGCGGAAGCCACTGCTCCGTTGGGACGGGGGCGGGGGCGGGGGCGGGGGCCGCGCGGGTGGTCGGTGATGTCGAGGGTGAGCTTGTGGGGTTGGAGGATGGTGCGGGTACTGAAGACGGGTGTGGTGCCCGGGGTGCGGGTGATCTGGTAGCTGCTGGTGAGGGTGGCCGTGGTGACGGTCATCGCGACGGTGGCGAAGTGGGTTCCCAGGCAGGTGCGCGGCCCGCCGCCGAAGGGCATGAAGGCGTACTTGGGCAGGGGGGCGGAGGGGGAGCGGTCGGTCCAGCGCTCGGGGCGGAACGCGGTCGGGTCGTCGTAGTGGCGGGGGTCGCGCTGGAGGACGAAGGGGCTGACGGCGACGCGCTGCCCGGGGCGCAGGGGGTAGCCGGCCAGTTCGGTGGGCTCCTCGACGGTCCTTTCGATCAGCCACAGCGGCGGGTACAGCCGGAGCGTCTCCTTCACGACGGACTCCGTGACGGCCAGGCGCGGGACGTCGGCGGCGGTCGGAAGGCGGCCCGCGAGCTCGCGCTCGGCCTCGTCCCGTACCTGCCGGCGGATGCGGGGGTGCCGGTCGAGGAGGAGGAACAGCCAGGCGAGTGCCGCGGCGGTCGTCTCGTGGGCGGCGAACAGGTTGGCGACGATGATGCTGGTGGCTCCCTCAGGGGTGATGGCGCCCTCGTCACGGGCGGTGTTCAACAGGTCCGCGACCGTGTGCGGGGAGTCGTCGCGGTGGGTCGCGCGCCGGTGGTCGATCAGGCGGGACACCTCCGCCACCAGGTCGCGGTTGACGCGGTGCAGGCGCCGCCTGCGCAGGACGTGCCAGCCGGCGGGCAGGGGCAGGACGGGCGGCAGGAGCGCGTCCTGCAGCCGGGCCAGCAGGGCGGGCACCCCGCCGGTGTCGGGCCCCAGGCAGAACTCGGCGACGAGGTGTGCGCTGAGGTCCTCCAGCGCGGGGATCGCCTCGACCGTCCCGCGCGCCCGCCAGCCCTGCGCGTGCCGGGCGGCGGTGGCCGCGAGGCGGTCCTCGGCGGCGCGCATGCTCGTACGGTTCAAGCCGCGTCCCGCCAGACTGCGGGCCCGCATCCACACGGCCAGGTCCTCGGAGGCCCGGCCCCCGTCGGTCTGCTCGCCCAGCAGGTCGCGGCTGATGGCGTACGTGGTGTTGGTGTGCTTGAAGACCTCCTCGGCGAGGGCCGGCGAGTTCGCGAGGTACAGGCCGTCGTCGACGCGGACGAGGTCGCCGTACTGCTGCTGGTGGAGCAGGAAGCCGAGCTGGTCGCGGTCGAAGGCGCGTCGGTTGCCGTGCCGCCCGGCCCCGGTGGGGCCGGGCGGCACACGGAGCAGCGCCACGACTACCGCCCCTGTACGTAGTAGTAGTAATACGCACCGCTACGATCCCCACCGGGGGCCAGGGGACTGGAGCGCTGGATCCGCGCCCCGGAGGGGTCATTGGCCAGGGGGGCCGCGTTCGAGGCGGCGAAGGCCGAACCCCCGCCGACGAGCGCGGCGACGGCGGAGATCGCGATGAGGAGCGACTTGCGCAGGGGGATCAGGGCAGCCATGGCTGGTTCCTTTCAGAGGCGCCGGGCGGATGCTCCGTCCGGTCTGTTGCCTCCATTCCGCCCCGAGGAGCCGCCACGGGCACGTCACGAGGAAACGGGACGTGCGACCGCCCTCCGCGTCTGGCACAATCACCGCCCCCGGCGGTGGCTACCTGCCGACGACGTTCATCAGGATGATCGCCGTGAGGTCGGCGAGGATGACGCCGACGAAGCCGATGATCACGGCCCAGGCCCGGGCCGATTCGTCCAGGTGCACGTGTCCTCCCGTGCGGGCGGCCGGTCCCTGCTCGTGCCGGGTGCCGGTCGGCGCGCCCTTCCCGTCTCCCAGCCATGGTGGCCCGGTCGGCCGCGGAGCACACCTCGGGGCAGGATGGGCGGATGCGTACGACAGAACTGGCATCGAGAGCGGCGGCGTTGGCCGCCCCGGGCGAGCGGCGCGTCCTGGGCATCGCGGGACCCCCGGGGGCCGGGAAGTCGACCCTGGCCGCCGGGATCGCGCGGGCGCTGGGGCCGGAGCGGGCCGTGGTGGTCCCGATGGACGGCTTCCACCTCGCGCAGGCCGTGCTGGAGCGCACGGGCCGCGCCGACCGCAAGGGCGCCCCGGACACCTTCGACGCCGCCGGTTACGTGGCCCTGCTGCGGCGGCTGCGCGCACCGCGGCAGGGGTCCACGGTGTACGCGCCGGCCTTCGACCGCACGCTGGAGGAGCCGATCGCCGGCAGCATCCCCGTCCCCCCGGACGTACCGCTGGTGATCACCGAGGGGAACTACCTGCTGCACGACGCGGGGGAGTGGGCCTCGGTACGGCCCCTGCTGGACGAGGTCTGGTACCTCGACCCGGACGACGACCTGCGCCTGGACCGGCTGATCGCCCGTCACGTCGGGCACGGGAAGGACCCGGACCACGCGCGTGCCTGGGTGGCCCGGTCGGACGAGGCGAACGCCCGCCTCGTCGCCCTGGGCCGCCACCGCGCCGACCTGGTCGTCGACACGGGCTGAACGCCTCAGGACGACCGGGGCGCCCAGAGGGCCACCCCCTCGGGCAAGGCGTGATCCGGCCGCCGCGCGTGGCCGGTTTCGTGGCCTGGCGCGAACGGCCACGCCTCAGGAGGATTCTCAGCGGCCGCACGGGCCGCATGGAGAACGGGGGGCTGATGAGGACACGACGGAGAGTTCTACGGGACAGGTGGGTCCGGGCATGTGCGCGCGGCGCGGTAGCGATGGCGCTGACGTGCACCGGGGCCGCGATGGTTCCCACGGCGACGGCGCAGGCCGCGTCCGCGTGCTCGACCGACACCGGGGCCAGGGGCCTGGCGAGCTCGCCGGTGGCGGGCACGCTGGTGTCCGTGCCGCGTGCGGACGGCCGGATCGCGCAGCTCCAGCTTTTCTACGACGCCACCGCGACCGGGGGCCTGCCCTTCGTCTGGCACCGCGAGCAGAACGGACCCGGCGGTGCGTACGGGGGGTGGCAACGGGTGAGCGCGGCGACCGTGGGCCCCAAGAGCTACGCCATGACGGCGATCGAGAACTCGGCGGGCAAACTGGAACTGCTGTTCTCGACCTACGGCGTCTTCTGCCACACGGTGGAGGACGCCGCCGGCGCGGGCGGCTGGAGCCCGGTGGAAGGATTCGGCCTCGCGCCGACGCCGTACCACGGCGGAGTCGTGCTGTTCAAGGAGCGGGACGGCAGCATCGACGCCTTCGCCTCCGGGGCGTACGGCGGCGGCTCGATGGAACTGCGCCACCAGCAGAACGCGGCCGCCGGCTGGGGCCCGACCCGGTCCATGGGCCAGGTGCCGGACACCGGCGTGGGCCTGAGCCAGCCGAGCACCGTGGAACAACTGCCCGACGGCAGGCTGCACGTGGCGGCGCGCGAGTGGAACAGGGACCGCACGTGGGAGGTCTGGCAAGCGGCCCCGGGCGGCAGCTGGGGACCCTGGCAGCTGACGTCCCCCTCCGGGACGGCCGGCTAGCGGAGTTCACCGGAAGGCACGCCGGGCCCCGTCCGGTCCGCCGCGCGGCCGCGACAGACGGCCGGGACCGGGCATAAGCACGGTCTATGGCGCCATCGGAGCGCGGGTCCTACCGGCGGCCGGCGGGCCCCACGAGGGTGGGGGCAAGAGCCTTCCGATGAAGCAAGGACACCATGTACACCCTCTTGTTCCTCCTGATCTCCCTGTGCCTGTGGGCGGTACTGCGCGACTGGCCGCGCGGGACGCAGCTGTCGCTGTGGGCGGGAACGCTGGCGCTGAGCACGCTGGCGTTCCTTCCCCACCTCGACCGCGCCTTCGGCCTGAGCTTCTGAGGAGGAGCCCCCGCATGACCGCCACCGCAACCACCGCAACCACCGCAGCCGCCCCCGAACGGGCCCTTCCCCCGGCCCGGCTCACCCACCGCCTCGGCCTCTGGTTCGCCCACGCCTACGTCCTCGGCATGTGCGCCACCATCGGCGGCGCGTACGTGTTCCAGTTCGCGCTGTGGGAACACCCCTGCCCGATGTGCCTGCTCCAGCGGATGTTCATGCTGCTCAGCGCGCTCGGCCCGGCCATGATCATCGCCCGTTCCCGCAAGGGCGCCGTGGGCACCGCGCACTTCGCGTCCGGGTGGGGCGTCGCCATCGTCTCGGCGCTGATCGGCAGCACCGTCTCCGCCTCGCAGGTGCTGATGCACATCGTGCCCCCGGACCCCGGGTACGCGGGCGCCCTGTTCGGCCTGCACCTGTACACGTGGGCCGCGATCACCTTCCTCGTCGCGGTCCTCGCCGCCGCCGTGAACCTCGTCCTGGCACGGGAGTTCCAGCCGCTGGGCGCCGCGCAGGCATCACCGGCCCTGCGCCGCGCGGCCGGGTTCACCCTGTTCGTCCTGGCCTTCTTCGCGGTCAGCAACCTGGTGGCCTGCCTCTTCCTGCAGGGCCTGCACTGGCAGATGCCCGGTGACCCGACGTCCTACCGGTTGATCTCCGACCTGCTGTGAGACGGAGGCGGGGCCGGCCCCGGTCTCCTGCGCCTTCGGTCAGCGGCGGTGGAGGGTCTGGAGGGCCTCGATGAGGATCTTCGGATCGTGCCCGCCCTTGTGGACGGGCGGGGGCTGCCTGTCGAGCCCCAGCAGCTGGGCGACGGCGGTCCAGGCGGTGCGTACGGAGTACTCCACCGTGAAGACCACGTCGTCGGGTACCTCGGCGTACTGGCCGATGAAGGCCAGGTTGGTGGAGCCGGCGGGCACGACCTGGGGTCGGTCGCCGGCCTTGCGGACCAGGAACTGGCTGGTGATGTACGGCATCTTCGCCGGGATCACCAGCGAGCCGTCCAGGATCCGCTGGCGCTCGGCGAACGGCAGGTGCTGCAGTACCTCGTCGAGGATCTCCCGGCCGGTGCACTCGGACATCGGCTTGCCCACGAAGTCGCCCCGCCTGCCGGGGAACAGCGCGTACCCCCACCACACGAACGTGTCCTCCGGCTGGTCCCGGAAATGCGGCTGGTGGTTGAGCACGATGGTCAGCAGCCAGCTGGACCCCTTGAAGGTGATCAGGCCGCCCTTGCCCGCCTCGCTCCCGCTGAACTCCTCCATCAGTTTGAAGAAGACCGGGTCCTTGGTGGTGACGGTGAACGACTCCCAGGTGGAGTCCTCGACGTGGGAGTCGAACACCTTCGGGTCGCCCAGCCCCGGACGCTTGGCGGCGAGGGTCTCCCACAGCTGCCAGGCCCCGCTGGTGGACGTGGTGTCCAGAGCGGGGACGGAGTCGGTGGAGCCGAGCGTGGAGTTCGCGGTCATGGAGCCGTTGGTCACCATCACCAGGTCGTCCGGGGCGACGGCCGTCCGGCCGGACTCCCCGCCGCGCTCCCACACGACCGCCTCGACGGTCAGCGCGTCCCCGTCGGCCAGCTGCAGGTCGGTGACCCGGGTGCCGAGCCGGAGGGTGACCCCCTGTGCCGTCAGCCACGCCAGGAGGGGCCGCACGATCGAGTCGAACTGGTTGAACCGGGTGCGGTAGATCCCCGACATGGTGTCGAAGGTCTTGAACAGGTGGACGAAGCGGTTGAGGTAGCGGCGGAACTCGATCGCGCTGTGCCAGGGCTCGAACGCGAACGTGGTGCACCACATCGCCCAGAAGTTGGTGGTGAAGAACTCCGCGTGGAAGAGGTCCGAGATCCGCTTGCCGTCCAGCAGCCTCTCGGGCGTGGCCACGCACTTCACGAGTTCGAGGCGGTCCCGTTCGGAGAACGTCATCGCATGCGCGTCGATGAGGCTCCCGTCGGCGCCGACCAGGCGGGCGTGGTCGTCCCAGGCGAAGTCCTCGTGGAAGGAGAACGTGTCCTCCGTGACCGACCTGGCCGGGTCGTCCAGCGACGGGACGGAAGACAGCAGGTCGTAGGTGCAGTCGAAGTGGATCTCGAACATGCGGCCGCCGCGCATGGTGTACCCGGTCTCGGGGGAACCCGCCGCGTCCAGGCTCCCGCCCTCGCGGTCCTGCTCCTCCAGGATCACGATGTCCTTCCCCGAGAACCCGCCCTCGCGGATCAGGAACGCCGCCGCCGCGAGCGACGCGATCCCGCTGCCCACCAGATAGGCCTTCGCCACTGCCCGTCCCTCCGTCCCACGCACGCCGCCCTTCCCGGTCCGCGGGAACGCGGCCGTCTCGGGCGGAGGAGCCCTCCATGGGTTCCACGGCGCGTCCGGCGCGACACCGGAGCGGTCCCCAGGTCCCCGGTTCGGCCCAGCGCGCACGCCGCCCGGCGCGGTGGACCGCCGCCACGGGCATCCCCGCCCCGGATCTCCACCTCCTTCTCCACCCCCGGGTCCAGGTGCGGAAAGCGGCTTCGCAGCAGGCTTGAGGGCATGACAGCAACCGAGTGGATCACCGACATCGCCCTCGTCCTGAT
>NZ_JBHVUQ010000144.1:11445-20361 GCF_042884105.1 Streptomyces sp. NPDC058157 | reverse complement strand
CCACATGCCAATCGGCAGAGCATCCCAGCCCAAGACGGCCGCCGGACGCCGGAAATCGAGGAGCGCGTAGCGATCCGACGCGCCTGAGGTCACCTCACGGTCCATCCGTCGGCATCCGGCTACAGCAGCAACCCCAGACGGCCGCCAGACGCCGAGGAGACAGGAGCGCGTAGCGATCTGGGGCGCCCACCGGCCCCGGATGACGAATCCGTCGTCCCTGGGCTACTGCAGCGACCCCAGGCGGTCGTCGGACGCTGGGACGGGAGGAGCGCGTAGCGATCTGGGGCGTGGGGGCGGCCCCGATCAGGGCTGATGTCGGCCCGGAAGGGATGTCTGCCGGCCCGCCACCACCTCGCCTGGTCCCTGATCCGGCCGTATGTCTCATGATCCTCCGTCCCGTTCCTTTGGGGGTTTCCCGGCAGTCCTTGTCTTTCCGGGGCGGGACGGCCTGTCAAGGGTGGAGCGCAGCGACATCGCGAAGCGACGCGACGAAGGAGCGCCCTTGACAGGCCGTCCCGAACCGGAAGGACAGTGGGACTGACGGGAAAGCCCCAACCCTTCTCTGAGACCGCCCCGCCGAGGTCCCGACCATCCCCCACGCCGCCCAGCCGTCCACCCCCGCCCGGCGGCAGACCTCCCCCACCCACCGCCCCGCACCCGGGGAGGCGGGTGGGCAGCCGCCGCCCGGCCCCCGCCCCTCGAGGGGGAGATGGCGGGCCCCCGCCGCAAGCCCCGTACAGACGAAAAAGGCGGGGCCGGACACCCTGAGGTGTCCGGCCCCGCTCGTCCCGCGCGGGGCGGGTACGGGTCACTTCTTGCGGCGGCGGCCGCCCGTCGTCTTCTGGGCCTTGCGGCGCTCCGCGCGGGTCAGGCCGTCTCCGCCGTTGGCGTCGTCGAAGTCGCCCTCGACCACGCCGCCCTCACCGTCCACCGACGGGGCGGAGAAGTGCAGGCGGTCCGGGCGCTGCGGGGCGTCCAGGCCCTTGGCGCGGATCTCCGGCCGCGCCGACGGCACCGGCTCCTTCGTCAGCGACGGGGCCGCCGAAGCCTGCACCGGGACCTCCTCGACCTGCTGCTCGACCTGGACCTCCAGGTTGAACAGGTAGCCGACGGACTCCTCCTTGATGCCCTCCATCATGGCGTTGAACATGTCGAAGCCCTCGCGCTGGTACTCGACCAGCGGGTCCTTCTGCGCCATGGCCCGCAGGCCGATGCCCTCCTGCAGGTAGTCCATCTCGTACAGGTGCTCGCGCCACTTGCGGTCCAGCACCGACAGCACCACGCGCCGCTCCAGCTCGCGCATGACGTCGGCGCCCAGGGCCGCCTCGCGGGCCCCGTACTGCTCGTGGATGTCGTCCTTGACGGACTCCGCGATGAACTCGGCCGTGATGCCGGCCCGGTCCCCGGCGGCCTCCTCCAGCTCCTCCACCGTGACCTTGATCGGGTAGAGCTGCTTGAAGGCGCCCCACAGCCGGTCCAGGTCCCACTCCTCGGCGAAGCCCTCGACCGTCTCGGCGGCGATGTACGCGTCGATGGTGTCGTCCATGAAGAAGCGCACCTGCTCGTGCAGGTCCTCGCCCTCCAGGACGCGGCGGCGCTCGCCGTAGATGACCTCGCGCTGGCTGTTGAGGACCTCGTCGTACTTCAGGACGTTCTTACGCGTCTCGAAGTTCTGGGTCTCGACCTGCGACTGGGCCGACGCGATCGCGCGCGTGACCATCTTGTTCTCGATCGGGACGTCGTCCGGCACGTTGGCCATGGCCATGACGCGCTCGACCATCTGGGCCTTGAACAGGCGCATCAGGTCGTCGCCCAGCGACAGGTAGAAGCGGGACTCGCCCGGGTCGCCCTGACGGCCGGAGCGGCCGCGCAGCTGGTTGTCGATGCGGCGCGACTCGTGCCGCTCGGTGCCCAGCACGTACAGCCCGCCGAGCTCCTTGACCTCCTCGAACTCCGCCTTCACGGCCGCTTCGGCCCTGGCGAGCGCGTCGGGCAGGGCGTGCGCCCACTCCTCGATGTGCTCCTCCGGGTCGAGGCCGCGCTGGCGCAGCTCCGCCTCGGCGAGGTCGTCCGGGTTGCCGCCGAGCTTGATGTCGGTACCGCGGCCGGCCATGTTCGTGGCGACGGTGACGGCGCCGCGGCGGCCGGCCTGGGCGACGATCGTGGCCTCGCGCTCGTGCTGCTTGGCGTTGAGCACCTCGTGCGGGATGCCGCGCTTGGAGAGCTGCTGCGAGAGGTACTCGGACTTCTCGACCGAGGTCGTGCCGACGAGGATCGGCTGGCCCTTCTCGTGCTTCTCCGCGATGTCGTCGACGACGGCGGCGAACTTGGCGACCTCGGTGCGGTAGATCAGGTCGGCCTGGTCCTTGCGCTGCATGGCGCGGTTCGTCGGGATCGGGACGACGCCGAGCTTGTAGATCTGGTGGAACTCGGCGGCCTCGGTCATGGCCGTACCGGTCATACCGGACAGCTTGGTGTAGAGGCGGAAGAAGTTCTGGAGGGTGATCGTGGCGAGGGTCTGGTTCTCGTCCTTGATGTCCACCCCTTCCTTCGCCTCGATCGCCTGGTGCATGCCCTCGTTGTAGCGGCGGCCGGCGAGGATACGGCCGGTGTGCTCGTCGACGATCATGACCTCGCCGTCGATGACGACGTAGTCCTTGTCCTTCTTGAACAGTTCCTTCGCCTTGATGGCGTTGTTCAGGTAGCCGACGAGCGGGGTGTTCACCGACTCGTAGAGGTTCTCGATGCCGAGCCAGTCCTCGACCTTGGCGACGCCGGCCTCGTGGATGCCGACCGTGCGCTTCTTCTCGTCGACCTCGTAGTCGCCGGTCTCCTCGATGCCCTTGAGCGGCTGGCCGGCCTCGCCCTTGGTCAGGCGGGTGACCAGCTTCGCGAAGTCCGCGTACCACTTCGTGGCCTGGTCGGCCGGGCCGGAGATGATCAGCGGGGTGCGGGCCTCGTCGACGAGGATGGAGTCGACCTCGTCGACCACGGCGAAGTTGTGGCCGCGCTGGACGAGCTCGTCCTGCGACCAGGCCATGTTGTCGCGCAGGTAGTCGAAGCCGAACTCGTTGTTCGTGCCGTACGTGATGTCGCAGGCGTACTGCTCGCGGCGCTGGGCGGGCGACATGTTCGCGAGGATGCAGCCGACCTGGAGGCCGAGGAACTTGTGGACCCGGCCCATCATCTCGGAGTCGCGCTCGGCGAGGTAGTCGTTGACCGTGATCAGGTGGACGCCCTTGCCGGACAGGGCGTTCAGGTACGCGGGGAGGGTGCCGACGAGGGTCTTGCCCTCACCGGTCTTCATCTCGGCGACGTAGCCCAGGTGCAGCGCGGCGCCGCCCATGATCTGGACGTCGTAGTGCCGCTGGCCCAGGACGCGCTTCGCGGCCTCGCGGACGGTCGCGAAGGCCTCGGGGAGCAGGTCGTCGAGGCTCTCGCCGTCCTGGTAGCGCTGCTTGTACTCGTCCGTGAGGGCCCGCAACTCGGCGTCGGAGAGGTTGACGAAGTCCTCTTCGATGGAGTTGACCTGGTCCGCGATGCGGTGCAGTTTGCGCAGGATCTTGCCTTCGCCTGCACGCATGAGCTTGGTGAGGACGGACACTGAGGCTGGTCTCCTTGCCGGTCGGGCCTGGGCACTTTACGTAGCCGGGCACGGCAGGTGGGCCCCACCGCAACGGCCATCGTAAGCGAGGACGTGGTCGCGTCGGGAGGTCCGCCGTGTCCGCAGGGCACGGGCGCCCGGAATGAGAACGTACGGGGGACCCGTTGGGTGCCGGTGCGGACGAAAACCCCTCGCCCGGGTTACCCGGGGCCGCAACAATCCGTTCATGGAGCCCCTCACCCTGACCACGGTCCGGCTCGTGCTGCGGCCCTTCGCCCCCGCCGACGCGGAGGAGGTGTACGCGGCCTGCCAGGACCCCGACATCCAGCGCTGGACCGTCGTCCCCTCCCCTTACCGCCGGGAGCACGCCGAGGCCTGGGTCGGCGAGATCTGCGCCGCCTCCTGGCGGGAGGACCGCGAGTACGCCTTCGCGGTGCGGCTCGGCGAGGACGGCCCGCTGGTCGCCTCCGTCGGCGTGCACGTGCGCGGGCCCGGCGCGTACGAGATCGGCTACTGGACCGCGAAGGAGCACCGGGGGCGCGGCTACATGGCCGAGGCCGTCGACGGCGTCGCCCGCTGGCTGTTCACGGAGGTCGGCGCCGGCCGGCTGGAATGGCGGGCCGCCGCAGGCAACGCGGCCTCCCGGGCCGTCGCCGAGAAGGCGGGCTTCCGCGTCGAGGGCGTCCTGCGGGCCGCCCTGGACCTGCGCGGCACCCTGCGCGACTGCTGGGTCGGCGGCCTGCTCCCGTCGGACCTGGGCCTGCCCTCCCGGCTGCCGTACCTGCCGGTGCGCTGACCTCTCCTCGCCCCTGACCCGCGCCTGCGTCGAGAATCCCGGCATGGAACCGATCACCCTCACCACCGAGCGCCTGGTACTGCGCCCGCACCTGCCCTCCGACGTCGACGAGACGTACGCCGCCTGCCAGGACCCGGCCATCGCCCGCTGGATCCCCGTGGCCGTCCCGTACGGGCGCTGCGACGCCGAGGAGTACGTGACGCGCGCCGCCCCGGGCTGCGTCCGGCTGGTGTGGCGGGCCGGGCTGGGCAACACCGCCTCCCGGGCCGTCGCCGAGAAGGCGGGGTTCACCTTCGAGGGCGTCCAGCGAGCGGGCATGGAGCACCGCGGGCTGCTGCGGGACTGCTGGGTCGCCTCACTGCTCCCGGCCGACCTGGGCCTGCCCTCGCCGCTGCCCGCCGAGCCCCTGCCCTACGGGGCCGAGCCGATCCGGGCCGAGACGAGCCGATCGGGACGCACGTGATCGTTCCGGACGGAGGCTCCGTTGTCAGTGGCGGGGCCTAGGGTGCGGTCATGACGACCGCGACCGCGTCCCAGCCGACCGTCTCCCTCTCCGTCGACGAGGCCCGCCGCATCGCGCTGCGGGCGCAGGGCTTCCTCGGCGCGCCCGACCGGAAGGGCGGGGTGCGCGGGGTGCTGCGGCACCTGGGCGCCGTGCAGCTGGACACCATCTCGGTCCTGGCCCGGTCGCACGAGCTGATCCCCTACGCCCGCCTCGGCGCGGTCGGCCGGGAGGCCGTCGAGAAGGCGTACTGGTCCGACAGCCACGCCTTCGAGTACTGGTCGCACGCGGCGTGCGTCCTGCCCATCGAGGAGTGGCCGCACTTCGCCTTCCGCCGCCGCGCCCGCAGGGCCCGCGGCCACCGCTGGCACGTCCTGCGGGACAAGGAGCGCTCGACCGCGGCCGTCCTGGACCGCCTGCGCGCCGACGGCCCGCTGACCTCCTCCGAGCTGGGCGGCGCGAAGAACGGCGGGGAGTGGTTCGAGTGGTCCGAGACCAAGATCGCGGTGGAGTGGCTGCTCGACACCGGTGAGGTGGTCTGCACGGAGCGGCGCGGCTGGAAGCGGGTCTACGACCTCGCCGAGCGGGCCGTCCCCGACGCCCTGCTCCACGACGACCTCGACGACCGCGAGTGCCTGCGCCGCCTGGTGGAGCTGGCCGGCCGGTCCCTCGGGGTGGGCACCCGGGCCGACATCGCCGACTACCACCGCCTCAAGGGCGAGGAGTTCGACGCGGTGGTCGCGGACTCCGGCCTGGTCCCGGTGACGGTGGAGGGCTGGGGCAAGCCGGCCTGGGCGCACCCGGCGGCGCTGGCGTCCGAGCCGCGCGGCCGGCACCGCACCACCCTGCTCTCCCCGTTCGACTCCCTCGTCTGGGACCGCCCCCGCACCGAGCGGATCTTCGGCTTCACGCACCGGCTGGAGGCCTACGTCCCCAAGCCGAAGCGGGTGCACGGGTACTTCGCAATGCCGCTGCTGGCCGGCGGGCGGCTCCAGGGCCGGGTCGACCCGGGCCGCGAGGGACGCACACTGGTGGCCCGGCAGCTGTCCCTCACCACCCCGAAGGCGGCCGGGGCGATGGCCGAGGCGCTGTGGGAGGCCGCCCGGTGGGTGGGCTGCGAGGACGTCCGGGTCGAGCGCGCGGCCGACGAACGGGAGGCCGCGGCGGTCACGGCGGAACTCTCCGCCCGGCGCCCCTAGCGCCCCGTCAGGGGCGCGGGGAACTGCGCGACCAGCCACCCACGGCCCGCAGCCGAACCGAAGAAGCCCGCACCCCGCAGGGCGAAACCGGTGGCCGGCGGCCGAAGCCCCCGGAACCCGCGGAGCGCCCGGCTCAGCGGATCTCCAGGATCTTCTCCCGCATCGCGTACACCACCGCTTCCATCCGCGAGTGCAGCTGGAGCTTCTCCAGGATGTTGCGGACGTGGTTCTTCACCGTGTTCTCGGAGATGAACAGCTGCTTGGCGATGTCCCGGTTGTTCATCCCGGTGGCCACCAGCTTCAGCACCTCCAGCTCCCGGTCGGTCAGCCGGGGCGCCGGCACCAGCCGGCGCTCGTCGGTGCGCTGGATCATCGACTTGAACTCGGTCAGCAGCTTCGACGCCATCGACGGGCTGATCTGCGACTGCCCGTCCGCGACGGCGCGGATCGCGGTGGCGACCTCGTCCGTGGAGATCTCCTTGAGCAGGTAGCCCGTCGCGCCCGCCTTGATCGCGTCGTAGAGGTCGGCCTCCTCGTCGCTGATCGTCAGCATGATGATCTTCGCGGAGGGGGCGACCTCCTTGATCGAGGTGCAGGCCTCGATCCCGCCGCGCCGCGGCATCCGCACGTCCATCAGCACGATGTCCGGAAGCAGGTCGGCGGCCTTGTCCACGGCCTCCGCCCCGTCCCCGGCCTCACCGACGACCTGGATGTCCTCCTCCTGCGCGAGGACGATCTCCAGCCCGCGCCGGAAGAGGGCGTGGTCGTCGACCACCAGGACCCGGATGGGCTCCCCGGCCTGCGCCGGGTCCACCGCCTCCGCGGCCTCCGCCGCCGCACGACAGCCGGCTCCGCCGTCACCGCGCACCGGCCCGAAGCTGTCCGCCATCGTTCCTCCCCCTGCATGTACCGAGCTGCTGGTCCAACCCGGCGGGGGCGGCCGCCGGTTGACTGCCCGCCATGATTCCATGCCCGCACCGTCACACGGGGGTCTGGCGGAATCCCTTTGGCTCATACGAGTCATACAGGTGCCCCTGCGGAAACACGCGGCTTCCGCAGGGGCAACGGATCGATGATCAGCCTCCGAGTGCTCCGCCGGCACCGCCGACGGCCGACTCCTCCGAGCTGGACGCCCCGTCGGGGTCCACGTGGATGACGCCGTAGTCGTAGGCGTGGCGCCGGTAGACGACGCTCGGCATCTTGGTCTCGGAGTCGACGAACAGATAGAAGTCGTGGCCGACCAGTTCCATTTCGTAGAGGGCCTGGTCGAGCGACATGGGCCGGGCCGAGTGGGTCTTCTCGCGGACGATCAGCGGGCCTTCGCCCTGCACTTCGAGGGATCCGATCCGGGTGGTCGGAATTCCGTCCTCGATCTCCTCGCCGACCGGCTGGCCGTTGCCGTTGAGCGTCGCGACGCCCGGCACGCTGTCGGCGACCTCGGCCGCCGAGAGCCGTCCGGAGCCACGGCGGGTGAAGCGCTTGTCGTGCTGCTTGCGCAGCCGGGCCTCCAGCTTGTCCTGAGCCAGGTCGAGGGCTGCGTACGGGTCGCCGGCGGCGGCCTCGGCGCGGATCACCGGGCCCCGCGAATGCAGGGTGATCTCGACACGGTCGGAACGGTCGGCCTGGCGCGGGTTGTGCTCCTTGGACACCTCGACGTCCAAGCTGATCACCTTGGCGTCGAGCTTCTGGATCCGCTCGGGATTCAGCTTCTCGGCCACGTGCTTGCGGAACCGCTCGGGCACCTCGGTCTTGCGGCCCTTGACGACGATGTCCACGCAGAACTCCGTTCCCGGAGACCTTCACCACGAGCGGTGAAGCGTCTCCCTTTCGCACCAGGCTCCGGTGAACACCGGAGCCTCGGACTTGGCGACTTTCACCTCCTCCTCCCCCATCGGCAAGATCTACACCCCACCGACTTCGGAGTAGAGAGACACCCTCTGACACGAAGATTCCAAAACGGGCGGACCGGCGCTCCGATACCAGGGGGCCCAAGGATCGCCAGTTCCTCACAACCGAACATATCTCTCCATGCCGGTTGTCGGCACCCGCTACCGGAACCTACCTCCGTTCAAGGGGTTGGTCCCTCTTACTACCTGCAACGATGCGCATTCCCCAGCAGTTCCAAATCTATTCACAAGATTTTTGCTCTGTACGAGTTGTCCACCGGCGCTCTAGCATCAGGGCCCGGGCGAACGATCCGGACGGCGCCGCCACCACGGCCGCCGCGTCCGCCCGCAGCCCCGCCGCGCGCAGCGCCCGGGCCGCCTCCTCGAGCGTGGCTCCGGTCGTCACCACGTCGTCCACCACCACGATCCGAGCCCCCGCCACCATCCGCATCCCGCCCGGGCGCACCTCCAGGGCCCCGGCCAGGTTCTCCCGCCGCTGCCGGGCCCCCAGCCCGGCCTGGTCGGCGACCCGCCGCCGCAGCCGCAGCACGGGCGCCACGCGCGCGCCCTCCCCGGCCCGCCGCAGCCGCCGCGACGCGGCCAGCGCGATCCGGCGCGCCGGGTCGTGCCCGCGCGCCCGCACGGTCCGCCGCGCGGACGGCACCGGGACCAGTACCAGCTCCCCTTCCCCTGCCCCCGCCCCTTCCCCGGTCCGCGCAAGGGCGGCCGCGACCGCCACCGCCAGGGCCCCGCCCAGCGGTCCGGCCAGGGGCAGGGCCCCGCGTTCCTTGTGGGCGAGCACGACCGCCCGTACCGCCCCCTCGTACCGGGCCGCCGCGTACACCGGCGGCAGCACCGGCCGCGTACCCCCCGCCGCCGGGCGCACCGGCCCCGCGCCCGCCCCGCCCAGGGCCGACACGAAGTCCCCG
>NZ_JBHVUQ010000144.1:0-11435 GCF_042884105.1 Streptomyces sp. NPDC058157 | reverse complement strand
CAGCAGCGAGCGCGCGGCCCCGCAGCCCGCGCAGGCGGCGGGCAGCACCAGCCCGGCCAGCTCCTGCCACCACCCCCGCACGCGTCCACCCTGCCCGGACTCCGGGCAGGGCGCGACCCCTGTGGAAAACCGCCTCAGCCGGGGTAGACCGGCGCCCGGCCGCCCGCCGCCGCGGTACGCCACTGCGCGCCCGGCGGCAGCCACACGATACCGTCCTCGGTGGAGGAGGCCACCACGGGCTTCGACTCGTCCTCGGAGGCGGCGATCGCGCTCAGGCCGGTCGCCCCGGGCAGGCTCGCCGCGACCATCGACCCGTCGGCCAGCATGTAGCGGGCCTGGTCGACGCCGCCGCTCTCCCGGCCCACCACCAGCAGCCGGCCCCGCGGCGCCCAGCTCATCGCCGTCACCTCGGCCATCTGCGGGGCGGCCGGGCGCAGCTCGCGCACCGACACCTTCGCGGGGTCCGCCTTGCCCTCGGGCCGCTC
The DNA here is from genome assembly GCF_042884105.1 of Streptomyces sp. NPDC058157. Lineage (NCBI taxonomy): Bacteria > Bacillati > Actinomycetota > Actinomycetes > Kitasatosporales > Streptomycetaceae > Streptomyces > Streptomyces sp. NPDC058157. The sequence goes on along the minus strand of NZ_JBHVUQ010000144.1, from coordinate 10,950 downwards.
GATCCGCCCGATGTAGAGGTTCTTGCGGCCGCCGTCCCGTTCGACGAGCAGCGCGATGCGCACCCCGTCGGAGGAGGCCTTCAGCCCGCTGATCCGCATCCCGTCCAGCCCGGCGACGTCCACCTTCTGCGGGGTGCCGGTCCCGCCGGGCACCCGCCACAGGCCCTGGGTCTGCGGGTCCTGGTCGGCGATCCACAGGTCGCCCTGGGCGTCCCAGCTGGGCGCGGTGAACTTGCCGGCCCGGCTGCTGAGCAGCGGCTGCGGCATGGCCCCGGCGGTGGTCAGCGTGACCACGTACAGCCCGTGCCCGTCCTCGGAGACGACCGCGGCCCGCTTCTCGTCGTACGTCACGGCGGCCGAGCCCACCTTGAACCCGGCGGCGGTGGCCAGCGGCCCGGGGGCCGGCTCGGGCTTGTCCAGCTGCTGCTCGTCGGCGCCCGGGTTGAGGACCATCCGGACGAGCCTGCCGTCCTTGTCCACGTAGTACTGGTGCTGCGGCGGCATCGGCCGGTTCGCGATGCCGGCGGCGGTGGAGCCGGTCACCCAGCACAGCGAGGACTTGCCGTCGGACTTCAGCAGTTCCACCCGGTCCAGCCGGGAGGTCGTCAGGTCCCGGACGGTGTACAGGAGTTGGGTGGCCATCTTCTGGCACTGCGGCTGGGCGACGTTCTCCCCGGCCCCGTTGAGCGGGACGCGCAGGGTGTTCTGGCCGTCGTAGGCGAGGGACTTGGTGCCCTCGCGCAGCCCGGCGCCGGTCGGGAACGCCGTGGAGGCCACGGGGCCGAGCCACTTGGAGGGGCCGGCCAGCAGCGACTGCACGGTGAGGGTGGTGGGGTCCATCCGCGAGTCCGGGTCGCTGCGCTGGCGCACGTACACCGGGTCGGCGACGAGCGTGTTGCCCGCGAAGTAGTACTTGTTGACGGGCTTGTAGATCCGCTGGAAGTCCGACTCGCCGAGCACGAGGCTGCTGGGCGGGGTGGCGATCCGCCACTGCCCCTTGACCTGGACCAGCTGGAGGTACTCCTCGTAGCGGCTGCCGGCGGTCTCCGGCTGGTAGGCGCTGCGTTCGTCGACGGTGGCGAGCTTCTTGCCGGTGATCTTCCAGCGGGGCCCGTCGGGGTCCTTCTCGCCCTGCACGGGCACGCGGTCGAGGCCGGAGGAGAGCACGGTGACGGCCGAGGAGGGCTTCCAGCTCTTGGCGGCGTCGTCGGTGAGGTACTTGCGGGCGGTGGCGAGCTGCGGGTCGTCGCCGGTCATGGCCTCCAGGAAGCCGTCGACGATCTCGGCCGGGCTGGCCTTGTCGGCCGGGGGCACGCCGAAGACGCGGACCTGGGAGTCGACGCCCTGCGAGGCCTCCACCCGGCGGATCTCGCCGCGGTCGGGCATGGAGGCGCAGCCGGCGAGGAGCAGCCCGACGGCCCCCAGGGCCAGGAACGCGCGGGCGCCCCTCAGCCGCGCGTGCGGGGCCTTCGGGGCCCGCGGGGCCGGCCGTGCCCGCCCGCCGCGCTCAGCGTGCTCCACCGGTTCCATCCTCCTGTGCTGGGCCCTGGTCGGCGGGCCGGGCCACGACGCGGGCGCCGTTGCCGGGCAGTGCCGTCGGGTCGGCGGGCACCGGCAGGGCGGTGGTGACCGCCGGCCGGGGCGGTATCGGGTCGCGGTCGGCCCGCTCGGCACGCGCGTCGGGGCGGCCCCCGGGGCCCGCGGCGGCGGTGCGTCCGGCGGCCTCGGCGGCGGCCCTGGCCCGGTTGGACCGGGAGTCCTCGGGCTCCAGCGGGATCGGCGATCCGCGCAGCGGCTCGTCGGCGGTGCGGGGCAGGGTGAGGCGGAACTGGGAGCCGCCGCCGGGCTCGCCCCAGGCCTGGAGCCAGCCGCCGTGCAGCCGGGCGTCCTCGACGGCGATGGACAGGCCCAGGCCCGTACCGCCGGTGGTGCGGGCGCGGGCGGGGTCGGCGCGCCAGAAGCGGTTGAAGACGCGGGTGGCCTCGCCGGGCTTGAGGCCGACGCCGTAGTCGCGGACGGCGACGGCGACGGCCCCGCCGGCGGAGGCGAGGCGGACCACGACGTCGCGCCCCTCGCCGTGCTCGACGGCGTTGACGACGAGGTTGCGCAGCACCCGCTCGACGCGCCGGGCGTCGGCCTCGGCGATGACGGGCTGGGTGTCGCCGAGGACCCGGATCCGGGTGCCCTTGTGCTCGGCGAGCGGCTCGGCTCCGTCGATGACGCGGCGCACGACGTCCCGCAGGTCGATGGGCTCGGCCTGCAGGTCGGCGGCGCCCGCGTCGAAGCGGCTGATCTCCAGCAGGTCGGCGAGGAGGGACTCGAACCGGTCGAGCTGTCCGGCGAGCAGCTCCGCCGAGCGCGCCGTGATCGGGTCGAAGTCGACGCGGGCGTCGTGGATGACGTCGGCGGCCATGCGGACGGTCGTCAGCGGGGTGCGCAGCTCGTGCGAGACGTCGGAGACGAACCGCCGCTGCATCCGGGACAGCTCCTCCAGCTGCTGGATCTTGTTCTGGAGGTTCTGGGCCATCTTGTTGAAGGCCTCGCCCAGCCGGGCGATGTCGTCCTCGCCGGTGACCTTCATCCGCTCCTGGAGCCGGCCGGCGGAGAGCCGCTCGGCGATCCCGGCCGCCATCCGCACGGGCGTCACGACCTGGCGCACGACGAGCCAGGCGATCGCGCCGAGCAGCACGACGACGAACACCCCGGCCGTGGCGATGGTGACCTTGATCAGGTTGAGGGACTCCTCCTCCTGGGTGAGCGGGAAGAGGTAGTACAGGTCGTAGGGGTCGCCGTTGATGTCGGTGAGCCGCTTGCCGACGACCAGCGCGGGCTCCGGCTGCTTGCCGGTCCCGGCGGTGTACCGGATCTGCGAGAACGTCTTGAACGTGCCGGTGTTGTGGTTGACGGCCTTGCGCAGGTCCAGCGGGACGCTCGCGGTCGGGTCCACGTTGCCGGAGGCGCGCGCGCCCTTGACGCCCTGGCTGGTGGGGGCCTGCTCGCCCGTGCCGGCGCCGAGCGCGGCCACCTCGAAGGCGGTCTGGCCGCCGCTGGCGAGCTGCTTGACGAGCGAGTTCATCCAGGTGCTGGCGTCACGGCCGACCTTGTTGTCGGCGGCTTCGGCCGCGTCCGAGGCGGAGGGGGTGTTGGCCTTCTCCTGTGCGACCGCGAACCCGCCGGCGGCCTGGCTCTGCGCGGCCTCCTCCTTGGCGTCGAGGAGGCCCTTGCTGACCTGGGCGATGACGACGAAGCCGAGCGCGAGGACCACGGCCAGCGACATCAGCAGGGTCGCCGCGACCACCCGGAGCTGGATGTTGCGCCGCCATATGCGGACAGCCGGGAGCAGCGGCCGGCGCACGAGGCGTACGCACAGCCGCAGCAGGGGGCCGCCCGGCGCCCCGTCGGCGATGTGACGGAGCTGCCCGCCGCCCCGCAGGGCCCCCCGGCGGGAGCCGCTCCGGGCCTTGCCGGGCTGCACGTCAGCTGGGTCCGGCCTTGTAGCCGACACCGCGCACCGTCACGACGATCTCGGGGCGCTCGGGGTCCTTCTCGACCTTGGAGCGCAGCCGCTGCACGTGCACGTTGACCAGGCGGGTGTCGGCCGCGTGCCGGTAGCCCCAGACCTGCTCCAGGAGCACCTCACGGGTGAAGACCTGCCAGGGCTTGCGCGCGAGGGCGACCAGCAGGTCGAACTCGAGCGGGGTCAGGGCGATGGAGGTGCCCTCGCGCTTGACCGAGTGCCCCGCCACGTCGATGACCAGGTCACCGATGGCGAGCTGCTCGGGCGCCGGCTCCTCCGAGCGGCGCAGGCGCGCCCGGATGCGGGCGACCAGCTCCTTGGGCTTGAACGGCTTGACGATGTAGTCGTCGGCACCGGACTCCAGGCCGACGACCACGTCGACCGTGTCGCTCTTGGCGGTGAGCATGACGATCGGCACGCCCGACTCGGCGCGGATCAGCCTGCACACCTCTATGCCGTCCCGCCCGGGCAGCATGAGGTCGAGCAGCACCAGGTCCGGCTTGGCCTCCCGGAAGGCAGCCAGTGCCTTGTCACCGTCCGCTACGAACGACGGCTCAAAACCTTCTCCACGCAGCACAATGCCGAGCATCTCGGCCAGCGCGGTGTCGTCGTCGACGACGAGGACGCGTCCCTTCATGGTTGACATCATCCCATTAGCTAATCGTTACCTGGCGGTGAGCTGTCCCACAGCCAAAAGGGCTGGAAATCGCCCCTCGGACCTGCGTGGTGATCAGGACGACCAGTCTGCCCCGGATCCGCGCGACAATTGAAGGGAACAGCGGACCGGGATCCGAGGGGGACGGCCGGTCGCTCCCGGGCTTCCCCATGGCACGATGACAGCCGACCAGCGCGCCCGCCGCGGCAGGTGCACGTGAAGGAGCGACGATGAACGACTCTCCGGGCTGGGCCGCGCCCGGATCCCCGTCCGACGGCCAGGGCCCCGACGCCGCTCAGCAGCCGCCCGCGGAAGGCTCCGACCAGGGTTCCAAGTGGTCCGCCGCCCAGCCCCCGCCGGGCCAGTGGGACAGCCCCGCCGGCCAGACCCCGCCGCAGCAGCCCCGCCAGGGCGCCGGCTGGGGCTCCTACCCCTCCCCGGCCGGCCGGCCCGGACAGCCCGGACAGCAGAAGCCCGCCGCCCCGTACGCCTACGGGAACCCCGGCGGCGGCTGGGGCGGCCCGCCGCCCGCCGCCAAGCCCGGCGTGATCCCGCTGCGCCCCCTCGCCCTCGGCGAGATACTGGACGGCGCCGTCGCCACCCTGCGCGGCCACTGGCGTTCCGTGCTCTCCGTCAGCCTCGTCATCGCCGCCCTGTCGCAGATCGCCCTCGTCGCCGTCCAGCGCCTCACCATGGACAGCATCACGGTCCCCGACGCCGGCTCCTCCGCCGACCCGGCGGAGACCCTGCGCGCCCTGGGCGACGCCGGACCCCTCTACGGCTTCGAGTACTACCTCGAAATCCTCGGGCTGGTCCTGCTGACCGCCCTGCTGGCCCCCGTCGTCAGCCGCGCCGTCCTCGGCCAGGCCTCCACCCCCGGCTCCACCCTCAAGGCCGTACGCCCCCTGGCCCCGCGCATGCTCGCCCTCACCGGCCTGCTCCTCCTCGGCGCCCTCGCCGCCGGCGTGCTCCCGGTCCTGCCCGGCATCCTCCTCGGCAGCGCCGCCCTGACCGTCCTCGGCATGCTCGGCTCGTTCGTGCTCCTGGCCTGGTTCTACGTGACCTTCGCGCTGGCCCCGCCCGCCCTGATGCTGGAACGCGGCACACCCGTCGCCGCCCTCAAGCGCTCCGCCAAGCTGGTCAAGGGCTCCTGGTGGCGGGTCTTCGGCATCAGCCTGCTCGCCTGGATCATGCGGACCATCACCGCCGCCGTGATCCTCATCCCCTTCGCCGCCATCACCGCGGTCCTGGCCCCCGGCGGCCTCAGCAGCTTCGCCGACGGCTCCGCCTCCCGCGAATGGACCTTCCTGATCGTCATGGGCATCGGCGCCGTCGTCGGAGCCGCCGTCACCGCCCCCATGCAGACGGGCGTCACCACCCTCCTCTACATCGACCAGCGCATCCGCCGCGAGGCGCTCGACCTGGAGCTCGCCCGCGCCGCCGGCGTCGAGGGCTACGACGGCACCGGCACCACGGCCCCCACCGGAGGCTGACGCGCCGCATGAGCACGGGGGGACTCATCACCATCACCGGCGGCGACACACCGCCGCTCACCACCGGACGCGAGGCCGCCCGCGAGGCGGCCGAACGCGAGCTGGCCAAGCCCGTCTACCACCAGGACGACCCGGGGCTCCTCCAGCGCGCCCTGGACCGCTTCTGGCAGTGGTTGGGCGACTTCTTCGACCGCGCCTCCGGCGCCACCCCCGGAGGCGGCGTCGGCCTGTTCGTCATCGTGCTGCTCGTGATCCTGGCCGTCGCCGCCCTGTGGTGGCGCCTGGGCACCCCCCGCCGCGCCGCCCGCAGCGCCGCCGCCCTCTTCGACGAGGGCCCCCGCAGCGCCGCCGACCACCGCGCGGCCGCCGAGGCCCACGCCGCCGCCGGCCGCTGGAACGAAGCCGTCCAGGAACGGATGCGGGCCGTCGTCCGCTCCCTGGAGGAACGCACCCTCCTCGACCCCCGCCCCGGCCGCACCGCCGACGAGGCCGCCGCCGAAGCCGCCCGCTCCCTCCCGGCCCACGCCGAGGACCTCCGCGCCGCGGCCCGCACCTTCGACGACGTCACCTACGGCGGCCGCACCGCCGACCCCGCCACCTACGCCCGCCTGCGCGCCCTCGACCTCACCTTGGACCGCACGAAGCCGCTCCTGACGGAAACCACCCCATGACCGGCCCCCAGAACCCCTCCACCCCCGCGGACCCCACCAAGCCGCCGAACACCCCCGCCGCCCACACCACCCCACCGGCCGCCACCCCGGGCGACCCTGGCGACCCCGGCGACCGCACCAACCCACCGGCCGCCACCCCGGTCGGCCCCGGCGCCGACCACGCCACCCCACAGTCCGGCACCCCGCGCGACCCCGACGCCGAGCCCGGCCGACACACCTCCGACCCCGGCCGCACCGCGCCGACGGCGCCGGACACGGCCGGCACGCCCGCCGCCACCCCGGCACACGCCGACACCCCCGCCCCCGCCGGACCGGCCGCTCCCACCCCGGCACCCGCCGGTGCCCCCGAGCCCGGCCCAGCCCGGCGACAGGCCCCGGCCGGACCCCGGCCCGTCGCCGACCCGACGCGCCCGGAACCGCCCACCGCCGCCCCGGCACACGCCGACACCCCCGGCCCGGCGCGAAGCGCAGCCCCCGCCGGACCAACCGCCGCTCCCACCCCGGCACGCCCCGGTACCCACGAGCCCGGCCCAGCCCCGCGCCAGGCCCCGACCGGACCCCAGCCCGTCGCCGACCGGGCGCACCCGGAACCGGCCACCGCCACCCCGGCACACGCCGACACCCCCCGCCGGGGCGACGGCCGGGCCGTCACCTCCCGCGCCCTCACCCCCGCCCAGCTCTGGGCCAGGGCCCGCGGGCCGCTCCTCGCGCTCGCCCTGCTGCTCGTCGCCGCCGTCGCCCTCGCCGGACTCCAGGCCGGCGACCACCACGGCCGCCTCGACCCCCGCTCCGCCGACCGCGACGGCAGCCGCGCCCTCGCCCGGCTCCTCGGGGAACGCGGCGTCACCACCCGCGTCGTCACCAACGCCGAGGAGGCCGCCGCCGCGGCCGGCCCCCGCACCACCCTCCTCGTCACCGACCCCGACCTGCTCGGCGCGCCCCAGCGCAGCGCCATCCGCTCCGCCATGGACCTCTCCGGCGGCCGCACCCTCCTCGTCGCCCCCACCTCCGGTTCCCTCACCGAACTGGCCCCGGCCGCCCGAACCGAGGGCTTCGCCCGCCGGCGCGACCTCGACCCCGGCTGCGCCCTGCCCACCGCCACCACCGCCGGCCGCGCCGGCACCGGCGACGGCCTGCGCTACACCACCGCCCTCCCCGGAGCCACCGGCTGCTACCCCAGCGACGGCCACCCCACCCTCCTGGTCCTGCCCGGCACCACCCGGGGCGGCGACACCGTCCTCCTCGGCTCCGACCGCCTCCTGCGCAACCGCCACCTCGCCGAAGAGGGCAACGCCTCCCTCGCCCTCCAACTCCTCGGCTCGCGCCCCGAACTCGTCTGGTACCTGCCCACCCTCGCCGACATGCCGGCCGACGGCCCCGCCCCGGACAAGAGCCTCCTCGACCTCGTCCCCTCCGGCTGGTACTGGGCCCTGCTCCAACTGTTCGCGGCCGCCGCGCTCGCCGCCCTCTGGCGGGCCCGCCGCCTCGGCCCCCTCGTCACCGAGGACCTGCCCGTCGCCATCCGCGCCTCCGAGACCACCGAAGGCCGCGCCCGCCTCTACCGCAAGGCCGCCGCCCGCGACCGCGCCGCCGCCGTACTGCGCGGCGCCGCCCGCGAACGCCTCGCCGCCCTGGTCGGCGTACCGCCCGCACGGGCCCACGACCCGGTGGCCCTGACCGCCGCCGTCTCCGCCCACCTCCCCCAGCCCCCCGGCACCGGCACCGGCACCGGACACGACGTCACCACCCTGCTCTTCGGCCCCACTCCCGCCGACGACGCGGCACTCGTCGCGCTCGCCGACCACCTCGACGCCCTCGAAAGAGAGGTCCGCACCTCATGACGGCCACCACGGACAGCGCCCGCTCCTCCCTGGAAGCGCTCCGCACCGAGATCGGAAAGGCCGTGGTCGGCCAGGACTCCGCCGTCACCGGTCTCGTCGTCGCCCTCCTGTGCCGCGGCCACGTCCTCCTCGAAGGCGTCCCCGGCGTCGCCAAGACCCTCCTGGTCCGCGCCCTCGCCGCCTCCCTCGAACTCGACACCAAGCGCGTCCAGTTCACCCCCGACCTGATGCCCAGTGACGTGACGGGCTCTCTGGTCTACGACGCCCGCACCGCCGAGTTCTCCTTCCAGGACGGCCCCGTCTTCACCAACCTCCTCCTCGCCGACGAGATCAACCGCACGCCCCCCAAGACCCAGTCCTCCCTCCTGGAGGCCATGGAGGAGCGCCAGGTCACCGTCGACGGCACCCCCCGCAAGCTCCCCGACCCCTTCCTCGTCGCCGCGACCATGAACCCCGTCGAGTACGAGGGCACCTACCCGCTCCCCGAAGCCCAGCTCGACCGCTTCCTCCTCAAGCTCAACGTGCCCCTCCCCTCCCGCGAGGACGAGATCGGCGTCCTGACCCGGCACGCCGCCGGCTTCAACCCCCGCGACCTCCAGGCCGCCGGCATCCGCCCGGTCGCCGGTGCGAAGGAACTCGAAGCCGCCCGCGAAGCCGTCACCCGCGTCACCGTCTCCCCCGAGATCACCGGCTACGTCGTCGACATCTGCCGAGCCACCCGCGAATCGCCCTCCCTCACCCTCGGCGTCTCCCCGCGCGGCGCCACCGCCCTGCTGGCCACCTCCCGCGCCTGGGCCTGGCTCACCGGCCGCGACTACGTCACCCCCGACGACGTCAAGGCCCTCGCCCTGCCGACCCTGCGCCACCGGGTCCAGCTCCGCCCCGAAGCCGAGATGGAGGGCGTCACCGCCGACTCCGTCATCTCGGCGATCCTCACCCACGTCCCCGTCCCCCGCTGATGGCCCTCACCGGACGCGCCGCCCTCCTGGCGGCCCTCGGCAGCCTCCCGATCGGCCTCCTCGAACCGAGCTGGACGGGCCTCCTCGCCGTCAACGGCACCCTCGGCCTGGCCTGCGCGCTCGACTACGCCCTCGCGGCGCCCGTCCGCTCCCTGCGCCTGACCCGCTCCGGCGACACCTCGGCCCGCCTCGGCGAGAGCGCCGACGTGCACCTGACCCTCACCAACCCCGCCGCCCGCCCGCTGCGCGCCCGCGTCCGCGACGCCTGGCCGCCCAGCAGCTGGCAACCCGGCACCGAAACCGCCGCCTCCCGCCACGAGGTCACCGTCCCCGCCGGGGAACGCCGCCGCCTCACCACCCGCCTGCGCCCCACCCGGCGCGGCGACCGCCGCGCCGACCGCGTCACCATCCGCTCCTACGGGCCGCTCGGCCTCTTCGCCCGCCAGGGCTCCCACACCGTCCCCTGGACGGTCCGGGTCCTGCCGCCGTTCGCCAGCCGCAAGCACCTCCCGTCCCGCCTCGCGCGCCTGCGCGAACTGGACGGCCGCACCAGCCTCCTGACACGCGGTGAGGGCACCGAGTTCGACAGCCTCCGCGACTACGTCCCCGGCGACGACACCCGCTCCATCGACTGGCGGGCCACCGCCCGCCGGCACGGCGTGGCCGTCCGCACCTGGCGCCCGGAACGCGACCGGCACATCCTGATCTGCCTCGACACCGGCCGCACCTCCGCCGGCCGCGTCGGCGACGCCCCCCGCCTGGACTCCGCCATGGACGCCGCCCTGCTCCTGGCCGCCCTCGCCACCCGCGCGGGCGACCGCGTGGACCTCCTGGCCCACGACCGCCGCACCCGCGCCCTGGTCCAGGGCCGCGCGGCCGCGGACGTCCTCCCGGCGTTCGTGAACACCATGGCCGGCCTCGAACCGGAACTGGTCGAGACGGACTCCCGCGGCCTGGTCTCCACCATCCTCCGCAGCGCCCCGCGCCGCTCCCTGGTGGTCCTCCTGACGAGCCTGGACGCGGCCCCGGTGGAAGAGGGCCTGCTCCCGCTGCTCCCCCGCCTCACCCAGCGCCACACGGTGGTCCTGGCCTCGGTCGCCGACCCGCACATCGCGTCGATGGCCGCCTCCCGCGGTTCCGTGGAAGCGGTCTACGAGGCCGCCGCCGCGACCCAGACCCAAACCCAGCGCCGCCGCACGGCCGACCAGCTCTCCCGCCACGGCGTCCACGTCGTCGACGCCACCCCGGACACCCTGGCCCCGACCCTGGCGGACACCTACCTGGCCCTCAAGGCAGCGGGCCGCCTTTAGAGGTTCACGCGCTCAGCCATGTCGCCGAGGACCCAGATCCGGCTCGGGTCGCACTCCCAGGCCCAGCCTTGCTCGTTCTCGATCGTCGGATCTCCGGCCAGCCGCTGTGCCTCTGTCAGCGCCTCAGCTCTGGCCGGCCACCTCTGAATGGCGACATGGGTGGCCCACTTGATCAAAAAGAACCTGAGCGGATTGATCGCTCCGGTCTCGGCCGCACGGTCGAACGCCTCGTGGCAGTCCATGTCGAACTCCGCAAGGTTCCGCATGTCCAAGCGTCGGACAGCGTCTCGAAGTGCCTCACGGGTCATGGCGGGCTGAGGGATGAGAGGGCCATCAGCCTCGGTGTGCTGTGCTGTCATCGTGTCCTCCAACGGAAACCCTAGAGCACCCGGCGCACGCCCGCAGGCCGTAAACGCAGAAAAGCCCCGCACCATGACTGGTGCGGGGCTTTCCCACAATGATTGTTCGGCGGCGTCCTACTCTCCCACAGGGTCCCCCCTGCAG
>NZ_JBHVUQ010000143.1:0-20398 GCF_042884105.1 Streptomyces sp. NPDC058157 | reverse complement strand
CCGGGTGTGTTCTTTTGGCGGGGGGGGGGGGGGCGCCCGCGCGGGCCCCGCCCCCCCCACGCCCCACCCGGCCACCCGACATGCCCGACCGGAATATCCCATATCGCTAACTTGTCGCATCATCCCCTTCCACTCCTCCGGAAGAAGACCGATGCGCCAGCCCGCCCCGTCCACCGCGCGCAGACGCGCCGCGTGGTGGCCCCTGGTCCTGACCGCACTCCTCCTGGCCTGGGCCCTGCCCCCCGCCCCGGCCCACGCCGACCCCCAGCCCCGGCCGAACCACGACCGCCACCACTCGGCCCACCACAAGCACCGCCACCACCCCCGGCTGTCCCAGCAGGCGAAGGCGGGCCGCTACGGGGGCGGCGAAGCCAAGGTCGGGATGCTGCGCACCTGGCCGACCATCGACTTCTCCGGCCAATCCGTGCTGCGGGAGTTCCGGCTGCGCTCCCTCAGCCCGCACGCCGAGTTCTGGGTCCCCACCGGCGACCTCCGCGTGGACACCGACGACTGCGCCACCTCCAACGCCGACGACCTCGTCATCACCGACCGGGACCTGCGCTACCTGGGTCAGCAGTTCGAGGACGTGATCCGCCCCCGCGAGGTCAAGGTCTTCGGCGTCCCCAAGCCGCGTGACGGCAGCCACGCCAAGCCGGAGAACCTCGACCCGAGCATCCCGGCGGACGCCTGGCGCGGCAAGGGCGACCGCGTCGTCGTGCTCGTCGACAACATCGCGGCCGGCGGGGAGTTCTTCAGCGCCGACGTCGAGACGGTCGACCGCAACATGCTCACCATCGAGGCCGCGGGCTGGAAGACCATGCTCGGCGCAAAGCCGGCCAACCTGGGCGGCACCCCGTGCCGCATCTGGGAGGGCTTCCCGCTGCCGAACTACATCGAGGGCCTCCTCGCCCACGAGTACAACCACGTGCTCTGGTACAGCGGGGCGAAGGACAGCCAGGGCGCCGCCTGGACCACCGAGGGCACGGCCGAATGGGCCAGATGGCTGGTCGGCTACGACGACCGCAGGCAGGACGCCCTCAAGAACCTCAAGATCGCCTGCTTCCAGGGCCGCCAGCAGGCCGCGTTCCCGCCCGGCTACACCGACGCCTACGGCGACCGCAACGGAGGCCCCGAGAACTCCCTCACCCTCTGGGGCGACCCGGGCCAGAGCTTCCTGTGCGACTACGGCGCCTCCGAAACCATGATCCACACCCTCGCCGAACGGTACGGCCACGGCTTCGTCAGGGACCTCCTCTTCGAAGGCGGCGGCTCCGGCTTCGACCGCCTCGCCAAGACCCTCGCCCGCCACGGCGCCCACGAGGACCCCTTCGCCCTCCTGCGCGACTGGTCCACCACGGTGGCCCTCGACGGACTCCTCGACGACGGCGCCGAGCTCACCGGCGCCGACCCGCGCCGCTTCCAGGCCAAGCCCCTCCACTCCAGCGTCAACCTCGACACCCCCTTCGCCTACGCCCGCCCCGGAGCCCCCTCCAACGGCGCCGACTTCGTCCGCCTGCGCGACGCCTCCGGCGGCCCCCTGACCGCAGCCGCGCTCCGCTCGCTGACCTTCGACTCGCCCGCGGAGTACCCGGCGAACCCGGTGGAGTGGACCGTCGACCCGGACGGCCACGCCCCCGGTGACCCCGCCCTCTACTCCGGCCCCCAGGCCGACGACCTCGACCGCAGCATCGTCCGCCCGATCACCGTCGACCCGGCCGACCCCACCCTCACCTTCGACGCTCGCTGGGAGACCGAACCGGGCTACGACCTCGGCGCGGTCCAGATCTCCACCGACGGCGGGGCCACCTTCACCTCACGCCGCAGCGCCGACATGACCACCACCCTCAACGGCGACGCCGAACCGGGGATCACCGCCATGCTGCCCGGCTTCAACGGCGACTCCGGAGGCTGGACCCACCAGAGCATCGACCTCTCCGACCTCTCCGGCCGGACCGTGCTCGTCGCCTTCCGCTACCGCACGGACGCCTTCTTCAACGAGGCCGGCCTGTGGATCGACAACATCAGGTCCGGCTCCACCCTGATCTCCGACGGTTCGACCCTCACCGGCTGGCAGACGATCAGCGACTACCAGATCCACAAGATCCCCGGCATCAGCCTGCGCCTCGTCGCCTACACGGACGACCACAAGCGAGCCTGGACCGCCGACGTCCCCCTCGACTCCGACCACCACGCGACCCTCGACGAACGCCACCTGCGCCATCTCCTCGGCACACGGGCCAAGACCGTCTTCGCGATCGTCGACCACTACGAACCCACCGAAACGATCAGGAGCGCCGCCCCCTACCGCCTCACCGTCAACGGCGTCCTCCAGCCCGGCGGCAGCTGACCGCGGGCCCGGCTTCCCTACCGGCCGGGAACGGAGGATCGTGGGCGGTGTGACCGACAGGAGGTGCGTCATGCGCAAGGTCATGGACTGCAGGGAGTACCCCAGCGAGATCGGCTGCACCTTGACGATCATCGGCGAGGAAGACGAGGTCATGGGCGCGGCCGTCCAGCACGCGGTCGCCGTCCACGGCGAGGAGGACACCCAGGAATTCCGCGACGCACTGCGCGGCATGCTGAAGACCGAGGCGACCTCAGGCGTGTGACCCCCGGAGCTCCTCGAACGCCTCCCGGGCGGAGAAGGACTCGAAGGTCCGCAGCACCGGCCCCCGCTCGGAGGCCAGCACACCGTAGTACTCCGGAATGAGCGAAAGGTCCCCCCAGGGCTCCTCCACATGGGCCCGCACCAGCAGCCTCCCTGATCCCGTGGCCCGTATCCACGGGATCAGGAGGAAGCCGTCCGGCGCCACGACCGGGGCCCCCTCGACCAGCTCGACCCCACCCACCAGCCCGTCCCCGGGGCAGTCCGCCAACCGCCGGGCCACGCCCTCCCGGACCCCCCACACCTCCGCCAGCACGCAGATCTCCGCCCGGGTGTCCGCACCGATCCGCACCCGGTGCCGCAGCAGCGAGTCCACCAGGAACCCGAGCCCGGCCTCCTGCTCACCGACCTCCTGGCACACCCGCACCTCGTCGCCGTCGGCATCCGGCAGCAGAGCGGCGAGACGGTCCCACACCAGAGCTTCATCGATCACCGGCACAACCTAACGCCCGCGAAAAACCAGCTGCGCCACACCGCACCGCCTGCGAGGCTGCGCCGAATGAACCGCGAACAGCTGTCCAAGCTCGCCCACACCCACCACCCCGTCAAATCCCCCCTGAACGACGACTCGGTGGCCCGCCTCCTGGCACACGCCCTCCCGCGCGGCGACGAACGCGTCCTGGACCTCGGCTGCGGCGGCGCGGAATGGCTCCTGCGCGCCCTGACCACCCACCCGGACCTCCGCGCCGAGGGCGTGGACGTCTCGAAGTCCGACCTGACGGAGGCCCGCCAGAAGGCCATCCGCCTCGGTGTGGAGCCCCGCCTCACCCTCCACCACGGCAAGGCCGAGGATTTCACCTCCCCGCACCCCTTCGACCTGATCCTCTGCGTCGGCTCCACCCACGCCCTCGGAGGCCTGCGCCCCACCCTCGAAGCCGCCCGCACCCACCTGGCCCCCGGCGGCCGCGTCCTGATCGGCGACGGCATCTGGGAGGGCACCCCCACCCCCGAAGCGCTCGACGTACTGGGCGACTTCACCGACCTCCCCACCCTGGTGGACCAGGTGGTCGCCGACGGCTGGACCCCCGTCCAGGGCCACACCAGCACCCGCCAGGAACTGGACGACTACGAGTGGTCCAACTGGGGCACCCTGGCCGACTGGGCCCTGGACCACCCCACCCACCCGGACAGTCCCCAGGTCCTCACCTGGTCCACCACCCGCCGCACCGAATGGCTCCACACCTACCGCACCACCTGGGGCTTCACCACCCTCATCCTCCGCCGCACCTCGGACTGACTCAGTCCGCCCGCTCGACCGCTTCGACGTTCCCGACGGCGGTGGTGAACTCGCGGCCCGACGCGTCGCGGACGTACGCGAGTTCCACCCACCGCTCGTACCCGGCGCAGTCCGAGACGTCCTCGTTGACCACGGCCATCAGCACGCCCTCGACCCCGGAGGGGATGTCCCGCACGCGACGGCGCAACAGCCGGTGCGGCAGGTACGCGTAGCCCTCACTCACCGGACACCCCCTCGAACCCGTCGAGGAACCGCTCCCACCCGTCCAGCGCCCGGTCGAGCAGTTCGGCGCTGGGCCCGGTGGGCGGGGTCGCCCTGTTGAGTGCGGCGGCTCACCCCTGGGCCTAGGGTGTTTAGAGAGGAGAGGGAGTGATCGGTTCGATGGCCAGCCAGGGCAGCACCCGTCGGCCGAAGTACCAGCGGATCGCCGACGCGTTGAAGGCGGCCATCCGCTCGGGCGAGTACGGCCCCGGTGACCGGCTTCCCGGCGAGAACGACCTCATGGCCACGTACGACGTCGCCCGCATGACCGCCCGCCAGGCCCTCGGCGTGCTCCAGAACGAAGGCCTCGTGGAAGCGCGCAAGGGTGCGGGCGTCTTCGTCCGCGCCTTCAAGCCCCTGCGGCGGCGCGGTATCGAGCGCCTGGCGCAGGAGCAGTGGGGTGCGGGTCGCTCCATCTGGTCCGCGGACACCGAAGACCGTGAACTGGTCGTCGACCAGATCGACGTGCGCGAGCAGCAGGTGGGCGACCGCTTCGCCGATGTGCTCGGCATCGCCGCCGAAGAACGGGTCTGGGCCCGCAGCCGTCGTTTCGTGCTCGACGGCAAGCCGGTGCTCGTCGCGACGTCGTACCTCCCCTCGACCCTCGTCGCCGACTCCGCCATCACCCGGGCCGACCCCGGCCCCGGCGGCATCTACGCGCGGCTGACGGACTTGGGGTACGCCCCCGTCCACTTCCGCGAGGAGATCCGCTGCCGCATGCCTTCGGCCGACGAGGCCGAGCGCCTGTTACTCTCCCTGGGCACGCCCGTCATCCAGATCGTCCGCACCGCGTTCGCCGAGGGCGGCCGTGCCGTCGAGGTCAACGACATGACCCTGGACTCGGCGTCCTACGTCCTGGAGTACGACTTCGACGCCCACTGACCGTGGCCGAGGCGGGCGGGCAGTCACCGCTCGGCCGGCACTCGTCGAGGGGGAGATGACGGGCTCCCCGACAACCCGTTCAGGCCTTTTCCGGGGCCGTCAGGTCGATCAGCCGGCACACCGTCTCGATGTCTATCTTCACCTGCGCGATCGACGCCCGCCCCGAGAGCCACGTGATCAGCGCCGAGTGCCAGGTGTGCTCGATGACGCGGACCGCCGACAGCTGTTCGGCCGTCGGCGGGGCCTCCAGGCCCATCGCGTCGAGGATGATGGCCGTCGTCAGCCGGGAGACCGTGTCCACCTCCGGGCTGACGCTGCGGTCCGCGAAGGTCAGGGCGCGGACCATGGCGTCCGCCAGGTGCGGTTCCCGCTGCAGTGCCCGGAACGCCCGCATCAGGGTCTCCGCCACCCGCTCGGCCGGCTCCACGCCCGCCGGGGGCCGCTTGCGCAGCGTCGCGTGCATGTGCTGGAGCTGGTCCTGCATGGTCGCGACCAGCAGGTGCACCTTGGACGGGAAGTACCGGTACAGCGTCCCGAGCGCGACCTGCGAGGACTCCGCGACCTCGCGCATCTGCACCGCGTCGAAGCCGCCCCGGCTGGCCAGTTGCGCGCTCGCGTGGAGGATCCGGCGCCGGCGGGCCTCCTGGCGCTCCGTCAGGGGAGGGGACGCCGGGCCGGTCGTCGTCGCCGGTTTCGTGACGGCCTTCGCTTCCGCTGTCATGTGTCCCGTTCCTGGCGTTCCGTGTCGTTGCGGGGGCTGATTCCGGGATGGGCCGGTGAAAGTTCCGTGACGGTCCGGACGCCAGCATCTCAGGCGTCCGAGCCGTGGCGCGAATCACCTGCTCCGCCTCTTACGGTGTGGTTTCCGGCCGGTAGATTCAATGGTCTTCGACGGATCAAGTCTGAAACTTGTTCTACATTATCCGAGCGGTTACGCTCCGGCGACAGCGCAGGGAGACAGGGGGCCGAGAGTGACCGCAGAGGCCGTGGTGACGAGGCCTTTCGAGGCGTTCGGCGCTTCCGCCGCCGACGGCGACCGCCCGTTGCGCATCGCACTCCTCACCTATAAGGGGAACCCGTTCTGCGGCGGCCAGGGCGTCTACGTCCGCCACCTCTCCCGCGAGCTCGTGAAGCTGGGCCACTCCGTCGAAGTGATCGGCGCGCAGCCCTACCCGGTGCTCGACACCGGCGCCACGCTCACCGAACTGCCGAGCCTGGACCTCTACCGCAGCCCCGACCCGTTCCGCACCCCGAAGCGCGACGAGTACCGGGACTGGATCGACGCCCTGGAAGTCGCGACGATGTGGACCGGCGGCTTCCCCGAGCCGCTGACCTTCTCCCTCCGCGCCCGGCGCCACCTCCAGGCCCGCGCGGGCGAGTTCGACGTCATCCACGACAACCAGACCCTCGGCTACGGCCTCCTCGGCGACCTCGGCGCCCCGCTGGTGACGACCATCCACCACCCCATCACCGTCGACCGCAAGCTGGACCTCGCCGCCGCCAAGGACCGCAAGAAGCGCGCCTCCGTGCGCCGCTGGTACGCGTTCACGCGCATGCAGGGCCGCGTCGCCCGCCGCCTGCCCTCCGTCCTCACGGTCTCCGGCTCCTCCCGGCAGGAGATCGCCGAACACCTCGGCGTCCGCGACGACCGCATCCACGTCGTCCACATCGGCGCCGACACCGACCTCTGGTCGCCCGACCCCTCCGTGGCCGAGGTCCCCGGCCGCATCGTGACCACCTCCAGCGCCGACGTCCCGCTCAAGGGGCTCGTCCACCTCGTGGAGGCGCTCGCCAAGCTGCGCACCGAGCAGCCCGACGCGCACCTCGTCGTCGTCGGCAAGCGCGCCGAGAGCGGGCCGGTCGCCCGCGCGATCGAGAAGTACGACCTCCAGGACGCGGTCCGCTTCGTCAAGGGGATCACCGACGCCGAGCTGGTCGACCTGGTGCGCAGCGCCCAGGTGGCCTGCGTGCCCTCCCTCTACGAGGGCTTCTCGCTCCCCGCGGCCGAGGCGATGGCCACCGGCACCCCGCTCGTCGCCACCACCGGCGGGGCCATCCCCGAGGTGGCCGGCCCGGACGGGGAGACCTGCCTGGCCGTGCCGCCCGGCGACGCGGGAGCGCTGGCCGCGGCCCTGGGCCGGATGCTGGGCGACGCGGAACTGCGCGCGCGGCTCGGCGCGGCCGGACGGGAGCGGGTGCTGACCCGGTTCACCTGGGCCAAGGCCGCCGAAGGCACCGCCGCGCACTACAGAGCCGCCATCGCCCGGGCCGCCTCCGCCCGGACCCGCTAGCCGGCGCACCACGGAACGGCGAGCACCGCAAGCACCGCACACACCCCGCACGACCCGCACCACCCCTCACCACCCGCACCACCCTTCACCCCCGTGACCGCGAAGGCAGGACCCCGTGCTGACCGTCGATTTCTCCCGGTTCCCGCTCGCCGCAGGCGACCGCGTGCTCGATCTGGGCTGCGGCGCAGGCCGGCACGCCTTCGAGTGCTACCGGCGCGGCGCCCAGGTCGTCGCCGTCGACCGCAACGGCGAGGAGATCCGCGAGGTCGCCAAGTGGTTCGCCGCCATGAAGGAGGCCGGTGAGGCCCCGGCCGGCGCCACCGCCACCGCCATGGAGGGCGACGCCCTGGCCCTGCCCTTCCCCGACGAGTCCTTCGACGTCGTCATCATCTCCGAGGTGATGGAGCACATCCCCGACGACAAGGGCGTCCTCGCCGAGATGGTGCGCGTCCTCAAGCCGGGCGGCCGCATAGCGGTCACCGTCCCGCGCTACGGCCCGGAGAAGATCTGCTGGGCGCTCTCCGACGCCTACCACGAGGTCGAGGGCGGCCACATCCGCATCTACAAGGCCGACGAACTCCTCGGCAAGATGGAGGCGGCCGGCCTCAAGCCGTACGGCACCCACCACGCGCACGGCCTCCACTCCCCGTACTGGTGGCTCAAGTGCGCCTTCGGCGTGGACAACGACAAGGCGCTGCCGGTCAAGGCGTACCACAAGCTCCTGGTCTGGGACATCATGAAGAAGCCCCTGGCCACCCGCCTCGCCGAGCAGGCCCTCAACCCGGTCATCGGCAAGAGCTTCGTCGCCTACGCGACCAAGCCCCACCTGCCCGTCGGCGCGGCCGGCTCCGCCCAGTGAGCTCGCCGGAGCGCACCGTCCCCGAACACCTCGTCCTGGACGGCGTACTGACCGCCGACCAGGCGGCCCGCACGGTCGAGGCGATACTCGCCGTCCAGCGCGCCGACGGGGCCATACCGTGGTTCCGGGGCCACCACCTCGACCCGTGGGACCACACCGAGGCCGCGATGGCCCTCGACGCGGCCGGCGAGCACGAGGCGGCGGAACGGGCCTACGCCTGGCTGGCCCGCCACCAGAACCAGGACGGCTCCTGGTACGCGGCCTACGCGGACCGGCCCGACGGGGTGGACACCGTCGAACCGCAGGACGCGGGGCGGGAGTCCAACTTCGTCGCGTACATCGCCGTCGGCGTCTGGCACCACTACCTCGCCACCGGCGACGACACCTTCCTGGACCGGATGTGGCCGGCGGTCGTCGCGGCCGTCGAGTTCGTCCTCGGCCTCCAGCAGCCGGGCGGGGAGATCGGCTGGAAGCGGGAGGCGGACGGCACGGCCGTCACCGACGCCCTGCTGACCGGCTCCTCCTCCGTCCACCAGGCCCTGCGCTGCGCCCTGGCCATCGCCGACCACCGCGACGAGCCGCAGCCCGACTGGGAACTGGCGGCGGGCGCCCTGGCGCACGCGATACGCCGGCACCCGGAGCGGTTCCTCGACAAGTCCCGTTACTCGATGGACTGGTACTACCCGGTGCTGGGCGGCGCCCTGACGGGTGCGGAGGCGAAGGCGCGCGTCGAGGAGCGCTGGGAGGAGTTCGTCGTCCCGGACCTGGGGGTGCGGTGCGTGCTGCCGAACCCGTGGGTGACGGGCGGGGAGTCCTGCGAGCTGGCGCTCACGCTGTGGGCGATGGGGGAGTCGGACCGGGCGCTGGAGGTCCTGCGCTCGATCGGCCACCTGCGCGCCGACAACGGCATGTACTGGACGGGCTACGTCTTCGAGGACCGGGCCGTGTGGCCGGTGGAGCAGACGACCTGGACGGCGGGCTCGCTGCTGCTCGCGGTGGCCGCGCTGGGCGGGGACGAGGCCACCACGGTCGTCTTCGGCGGCGACCGCCTCCCGCCGGGCATGGACCCGGGCTGCTGCCCTTAGACCGGCCGGGATCAGACGCGGTGCAGGAGGCGGGCCAGGGCGTGGCCCGCCGCCAGGTAGACCACGGCGGCGACGCCGTAGCCGACGATCACCTGCGCCCAGTGGCGGCCGAGGTGGAAGATGTCGAGCGACCAGCCCGCCAGCCAGGTCGCCGCGTCGTGGAACCACTGGACGACGTCGTTGGAACGGTTCGCGTCCAGCAGGTCCATCACGATCCACACGATGATGATCAACGCCACGACGTCGGCGGCCAGTGCCACGAGCCGGCCGGCCGACCAGCCGGCCCGGCGGCGTCCTGCGATGCGGTCTCCGTACATGCCGGGCGTCTTGCCGCTCCCGCACGGTTGAAACCCGTACGGCCACGCCCGCGGGGGAGTGCTCCCCGTGTCCGAACGGGTCGCCCGGGTGGCGGGGGGACGGGGGCCGGGTGAGGCTGCGGGGGACAGCTCAGTCCCCGGAGGCAACCGTGCGCGTACCCACCACCGTCCGATTCCGCCGCGCCGTGGCGGCCGTGGTCCTGTCCACCTCGCTGATCGCCGGTGCCACCGCGTGCGGCACCGGCGGCGACCGGGGCCAACGGGAGGAGGTCTCCTCGGCGGCGACGGCGGCCGAACTGGCCGCCCTCGCGGTGGCGGAGCCGGACGCGGCCGAGGCCGACGAGCTGGCCGCGGCGACGCCCGAGCCGAGCACGTCGGAGGAGCGGCAGAAGTTCGCGAAGACGCGCTTCGTCGCCAACGCCGGTCTGGCGGCGGGGGCCACCTACCAGTGGATCGTCAAGCCGTACCGGGCGGGCAAGTTCAAGAAGGGCGCGAAGGGCCGTACGTTCGCGCTGATCAAGGCGGGCCTCGCGGGCGCGTTCGCGTACAACCGGCTGAAGGCGGCGGCCGACAACGCCAAGGGCGACCCGCTGCTGTCGAAGGCGATGGGCCCGCTCACGGCGGGCATCGACTCCCTCAAGAACCTGAGCGGCAAGCTGCGCAAGGGCGATGCGGGCGACGCCGACATCAGCTCCTTCGAGAACGTGATCAGCGGGGTGAAGGAGGCCGGCAAGAGCGCGGGCGCCCCGGTGACGGACAAGGTCCCGAGCGTCTCCCAGCTGGGCGGCTGACCGCCCGTACCGCCGTAACGCCGCCTCTGGCCGCCCGCAGCCACCCCTGTGGGCGGCTTGAGGTGTTTCGGGCTGTTTGAATGGAGCGCGTGATCGAGTTCCTCTTCTTCGCCCTGGTCGCCGCCGGTGCCGGCTGGCTGCTGCGCCGCAAGCACCGTCAGCGGGTGGCCGCCGGTCCCGCCGCGGGGATCCCGGGCATGGCCCGGCGCCCGGCCGGCGAGGGCCGCTGGCGCCCGGGCCGGGTGCACGCGGAGGCGGGCGCGGCCCGCTGGCAGCCCGGCCGGGGCCCCGCCGTACCGCTGGCCGGCGCCCGCGAGGGCTCCGTGCGGGCCCCGTCCGTACGCGAGGGGCTGGCCATCAACCCCGGCTCGCGGATCGTCGCCTGCGCGGCGGGGGACGGCGGCCCGGACGTGGAGATCGCGGTGATGCCCCCGGACCTGCCCGAACTCCTGAAGGCCGTCCCGGCGGTCCCGGGTGGGACCCCCTAGCCGTTCAGCTCCGCCATCACCCGGAGGGTGTGCGGGTCCGGGGCGGTGACGAGGAGGTCGGTGACCGGGCCCTTGCGCCACAGCTCCAGCCGTTCCGCGATCCGTTCGCGCGGGCCGACCAGGGAGATCTCGTCGGCGAAGGCGTCCGGCACGGCGAGGACCGCCTCCTGCCTGCGCCCGGCCAGGAACAGGTCCTGGATCCGCCGGGCCTGCGCCTCGTACCCCATCCGGGCCATCAGGTCGGCGTGGAAGTTGCGGGCCGCGTGCCCCATGCCGCCGATGTAGAAGCCGAGCATCGCCTTGACCGGGAGCAGCCCCTCGGCGACGTCCTCGCAGACGTGCGCCCGGGCCATCGGGGCGATCATGAACCCCTCGGGGAGGCCGGCCAGGGAGGCCTGGTACACGTCCGTGCGGGTGGGGGACCAGTACAGCGGCAGCCAGCCGTCCGCGATCCGGGTCGTCTGGGCGATGTTCTTCGGCCCCTCCGCCCCCAGCAGCAGCGGGAGGTCGGCGCGCAGCGGGTGGGTGATGGGCTTGAGGGGCTTGCCGAGGCCGGTGCCGTCCTCCCCCCGGTACGGGTGGGCGTGGAAGCGGCCGTCCAGCGCGACGGGGGCCTCGCGGCGCAGCACCTGGCGGACGACGTCGACGTACTCGCGGGTGGCGGTGAGCGGGCTCGCGGGGAAGGGGCGCCCGTACCAGCCCTCCACCACCTGCGGCCCGGACAGGCCCAGCCCGAGCATCATCCGGCCGCCGGAGAGGTGGTCCAGGGTGAGGGCGTGCATGGCGGTGGCCGTGGGGGTGCGGGCGGACATCTGGGCGATGGCGGTGCCCAGGCGGATGCGGGAGGTGTGCGCGGCGATCCAGGTGAGGGGGGTGAAGGCGTCGGAGCCCCACGCCTCGGCGGTCCACACCGAGTCGTAGCCCAGGCGCTCGGCCTCGGTGGCGAGGTCGAGGTGGGAGGGGCTGGGGCCCCGGCCCCAGTAGCCGAGTGCGAGTCCGAGGCGCATGTACGGTCCCCTCCGCGATGCCGATACGTGTACCGATCCCGACCGGTCGGATCTGACGCTACGTCAGATATACCCGCCCCGGCGACTGTAGGGCACGGGGCCCCCGCCGGGAAGTGCGACGGCCCCCCGCCGGTGGGGCGGGGGGCCGTGCTCACGCGCTCGGGGGGTCAGCCGCGCTGGATGCCCGAGGTGTCGTTCAGGACGCCGCGGCGGCCGTCCTGGGTCTGGGCGATCAGCGTGGACGGGCCGCGCTGGTCGACGGCCAGGTACCAGGTGCCCGGGGCGAGTTCCGCGATCGGGGTCGGGGAGCCGTCCTCGGCGAAGAGGGGCCGGGCCACCGGCACCGCGAACCAGAACGGCGTGAACTCGGCGGCCGGGAACCCGGCGCCGGCGGAGTCCTGCGGGGTGCCCCCGTACGCCGGGGCCGGCTGCGGGGTGGCCCCGTAGCCCTGCGGCTGCTGCCCGCCCGGGTAGCCGTACCCGGTGCCGGGCTGCTGGCCCCCGTACGGCTGGGCCGTGACCGGCCTGGGCTCCGGCACCAGCGGCCCGGCGAGCGCGGGGACCTTCGAACCGGCGACGGCCACGGCGGCCAGGGCCAGCGTGGCGAGGAAGCCGAGGATGGACCCGGCGCCCAGGTCGGCCAGCGGCGGGGTGGCGATCAGCGACCAGAGTCCGTTCCAGGCGGCGGCCACGGCCAGCACCGTGCCCCAGGCCGTCAGCGTCAGGCCGGCGACCTTGCGGCCCTCGGGCTGGAAGCGGGCCCCGATCAGCAGGCCCGCCGCGATGAAGCCCGTCAGGAAGACGGCGGGGAGGGCCAGCCGGTAGACGTCGGTGTCCCACACGCTCGGGAGGTCGGCGCCGGCGGCGGAGTAGAAATCGAGGAACGAGGCGATGAACAGCAGCGCCGCTGCTCCGATCACCACGCCGTCGCCTCGAGTGAGGGAGCGGATGTTCACGTCTCTGGTGTCCTTCTCGGTCTTGGCAGGGGGCGGATCGGGCGCCCCCATGGTACGGAGGTTTCCGCGGCCGAGAGGACCGGGGCGGCGAGCCGCCGCGGGTGGTCCCGGGGGCTGCCCTCCCGGGACCGCTGCCCCTGGGGGGCTACCCGCCCAGGAAGCCGGTGATGCCGTCCGCGATGCCCTGGGCCGCCTTCTGCCGCCACTCCGGACTCGTCAGCTGCGCCGCGTCCTTGTCGTCCCGCATGTTGCCGCACTCCAGGAACACCTTGGGCCGGGTCGACAGGTTGAGCCCGCCCAGGTCGTCCCGGACGACCAGCCCGGTGCCGCTGCCGAGGTAGTTGGCGGGGGACGAGCCGGTGGCGCGGGCGAAGTTGGAGGCGAGGCGCTCGCCGAGGTCGCGGGACGGGCCGACGATCTTCGCGGTGTCGGCCGCGCCGCCCTTGACCCGGGCGGGGAGGATCACGTGGAAGCCGCGGTTGCCGGCGGAGGCGCCGTCGGCGTGGACGGAGACGACGGCGTCGGCCGCGGCCTGGTTGCCGATCCGGGCCCGCTCGTCGATGCAGGGGCCCCACGGGCGGTCCCCGTCGTGGGTCAGGACCACCTTGGCGCCCTTGGCCTCCAGCAGGGCGCGCACCCGGTGGGAGACGTCGAGGGAGAACTCCGCCTCCATGTAACCGGAGTTGGTGGTGGTGCCGGTGGTGTCGCACTCCTTGCGGTTGGTGCCGATGTCCACCTGCTGGTCGATCTCCCGGCCGTGCTTGAAGTTGCCGGTGTTGTGCCCGGGGTCGATGACGACGGTCCGGCCGGTCAGCGGGCCCTTGGCGGGGGCCGCCGCCTGCGGGGCGGCCGGGGCGGCCGGCGCGCTCGGCGAGGCGCTGGCCTTGGCGTCCCCGGCGGCCGCGGAGGAGACGGCGACGGGCGCTCCGGCGGGCTGCGCGGCGTCGGCCCCCGGACCGGCCAGCACCTGGGTGAGCACCCAGCCCGCCAGGCAGGTCGGGGCCAGCGCCGCGAGCGCCACCGCGAGGGCGGGCCGGCGTGCGAACCAGGGCCGGTCGGGACTGACGGAGGAGGCGGACTCGGGCGGCGGGGGGCTGTCGTCGTAGCGCACGACGCGATGCTAGAACGCCCGGGCGGCCCCCGTCCGCACCCTGCGCCATCCGAGGGCGTGGTCCGATTGTCGTTCTTGTAGGCCCGGCGGGGATGCCCCCTGGTGGTGGGCCTAGATGCCCTCGGCCGTGCGGCGCAGGACGCGGAGGGAGTTCGTCGCCGGGAGTTCCTCGAAGGCGCCGGAGGCCAGGGCGCGCAGGTAGATGCGGTACGGGGCCTGGCCGCCGTCGGCGGGGTCGGGGAAGACGTCGTGGATGACCAGGGTGCCGCCGACCGCCAGGTGCGGGGCCCAGCCCTCGTAGTCGTTCGTGGCGTGCTCGTCGGTGTGGCCGCCGTCGATGAAGACGAGGCCGAGCTTGCCGCCCCAGGCCGCCGCGACCTGGGGGGAGCGGCCCACGACCGCGATCACGTGCTCCTCCAGGCCGGCCTTGTGGAGGGTGCGGCGGAAGGTGGGGAGGGTGTCCATCAGGCCGATCTCCGGGTCCACCACCGTCGGGTCGTGGTACTCCCAGCCGGGCTGCTGCTCCTCGCTGCCCCGGTGGTGGTCGACGGTGATCGCGGGGACCCCCGCCTCGCGGGCGGCGTCGGCCAGCAGGATCGTGGAGCGCCCGCAGTACGTGCCGACCTCCAGCAGCGGCAGCCCGAGCGCGGCCGCGGCGGAGGCGGCCCCGTGGAGGGCGAGGCCCTCGTCGACGGGCATGAACCCCTTGGCGGCCTCGAAGGCGGCGAGGGTCTCCGGCTTGGGGGTGGCGGCCATGGGGGTCCTCCGGGGGCGGTGAGCGGGTCCGGCGCGGGTGGGCGGCGCGGGTGCCGTGCGGGTGTGGTGCAGGTGTGGTGCGGTGTGGTGCAGGTGCGGCGGCCCATGGTGCCCTACCGGGCGGTAGGGCACCATGCCGGGGTCAGTCCAGGTCGTAGGTGAACGTGTAGGGGACGGACGTCTCGCCCTGGCGGTGGACGAAGCCGCCGCTCCCGCGCAGGCCCGTCAGGGCGCCGGTGCCCGAGCCCGGGACGACCTCGAAGGTGCAGCGGGTCGTGCCGTCCTCCTGGAACGAGCCCCGCTCCTCGACCGTGAAGCTCCCGCCGCGGCCGTCGAGGCTGCCGGTGACCAGTTCCAGGCCGGTGAAGGTGCCGGTGGCCGCCGTCAGGTAGGCGATCGCGTACCTGCACACGGTCGCGTCGGCCTCGATGCCGCCGGAGAAGGAGTTGACGACCGAGGCGTGGGCGAGCCGGGGCACCACGTCGTCCGGGCCGGCGGCGTGCTCCTCCCATGCGGCGTAGGTGAAGCGGCCGGTGGCGGTGTGCGTGGGCATGGCTGTCCTTCCGGGAGGGGGTGTTCGTGCGGTGACCAGGTTGGGCGGCGTACCTGACACCTCCTGTCAGGTACGCGGCCGAGAATGGCCGGATGCGCGCCGACCGGCTCCTCTCCCTGCTCCTGCTGCTCCAGAACCGCGGCGGGATGACCGCCCCCGAACTCGCCGCGGAACTGGAGGTGTCCGTCCGGACGGTGTACCGGGACGTCGAGGCGCTCGGCGCCGCCGGAGTGCCGGTCCGCGCCGACCGGGGTCCCGCCGGCGGCTACCGGCTGATGGACGGCTACCGCACCCGGCTGACCGGTCTCACCGACGCCGAGGCCGGCTCCCTCTTCCTGGCAGGAGCGCCCGGCCCCGCCCGGGACCTGGGGCTGGGGGCGGTGGTGGCCACCGCCCGGCTGAAGCTGGAGGCCGCGCTGCCCGCCGCGCTGGCGGACCGGGTCCGGCTGGTCCAGGACCGCTTCCACCTGGACGCCCCCGCCTGGTTCCGGGAAGCGGACCCGGTACCGCACCTGGCGGCGGTGGCCCGGGCGGTGTGGGAGCAGCGCACGCTGCGCGTGGAGTACCGGCGCTGGTCGGGCGAGCTGCGGCGGCGGGAGCTGCACCCGCTGGGCATCGTCCTGAAGGGGGGCATCTGGTACCTGGTCGCGGAGTCGGCCGGGAACCCCCGCACCTACCGGGTGGCCCGGCTGCTGGAGGTGGAGGAGACGGGCGGGGCCTTCGAGCGGCCGCCCGGCTTCGACCTGGCCGCCCACTGGGAGGAGTCCGCCCGCCGCCTGGAGGCCGCCCTCCACCAGGACACGGCCCGGCTGCGGATCTCCCCGCGCGGGCGGCGGCTGCTGCCCATGCAGTTCGGGGCCGCGGGGGTGCGGGCCCTGGAGGGGGCCGGGGAGCCGGACGGGGAGGGGTGGGTGGAGGTGGAGCTGCCGGTGGAATCGCGGGCCGTGGCGGTGGGGGACCTGCTCCGGCTCGGGGTGGAGGCGGAGGTGCTCGGTCCGGCGGAGCTGCGGGCGGCGGTGGCCGGGGTGGCGGGGGCGCTCGCCGCCCGTTACGCGGAGCCGCCGGTGCTGTGATCCGCCTTTCGGACAACGCGAGTTGGCGGGTCGTATGATCTCCCCTGCCGTGAGCGGCCGGGCCGGGCCGGGCCGCGCCGGGCGGCTGGGAGGGCGGGGCGGGTATGGAGGCCATCGGGCTGTCGGGTCCGGAACGGGTGAGGCCCTACCGGGTGCTCGGCGTACTCGGGCAGGGCGGCATGGGCCGGGTGCTGCTGGCCGCGGCGCCCGACGGGCGGCTGGTCGCGGTCAAGCAGGTGCATGCCGGGCTGGCCGCCGACGACGCCTTCCGCGCCCGGTTCCGGCGCGAGTGGCCGCCTCGCAGCGGGTGTCCGGGGCCTATACGGCGGCCGTGATGGACGCCGACGTGGACGCGCCGACCCCGTGGCTGGCCTCGGTGTTCGTCCCCGGGCCCTCGCTGGGCGCGGCGGTGACGGAGCTGGGCGCGCTGCCGGAGCCGACGGTACGGCGCCTCGCGGCCGGACTGGTGACGGCGCTGACGGAGATCCACCGGGCGGGGCTGATCCACCGCGACCTCAAGCCCGAGAACGTCCTGCTCACCCAGGACGGCGTCCGGGTGATCGACCTGGGCATCGCGCGGGTCGCCGAGATCGGGGTGGACACCCGGCTGACGCGGACCGGCCTGGTCATCGGCTCCCCGGCCTTCATGTCGCCGGAGCAGGCGGAGGGCCGGGAACTGGCCCCGGCCAGCGACCTGTTCTCGCTGGGCTCGGTGCTGGCCCTGGCGGCCACGGGGGCCAGCCCGTTCGTGGCGGACTCGACCCTCCAGACCCTGTTCAACCTGGTCCACGGCGAGCCCGAACTGTCGGCGGTCCCGGCGGGGCTGCGCCCGCTGATCGCCCGCTGCCTGGCGAAGGCCCCGGCCGACCGGCCGACCCCGGCGGAGGTGCTGGACCTCCTGGGCCCGGTGCCCCCGGCGGGCCGCCTGCCGTGGCCTCCGGCGGTCCACGACCTGATCGCGGCCCAGGGGGCGGCGATCGACCGCCTCCTGGGCGTCGAACCCGAGGCCACCCCCGGGGGCCGCCCGGCACCCCCGGAACCGGCGGGGCGGGCGGCGACGGTGGCGGACCTGGCCCCGGAGGCGGGTGCGGGTCCGGCGTCGGGTGCTGCCCCGGCGTCGGGTGCGGCCCCGGCCCAGGCTCTGGCCTCGGCCCCGGGCTCGGCCCCGGCCCAGGCTCTGGCCTCGGCCCCGGCCTCGGGCTCGGCCCCGGCCTCGGCCCCGGCCCCGGCCCCGGCCCTGGCCTCGGGCCCGGCCCAGGCCCTGGCCCCGAACCCGGCCTCGGCCCAGGCCCCGGGTCAGGGCCCGAATGCCGAGCCGGAGTCGGGGCGTGTGAGGATCCCGGATCCGCGGGTGGCGGGCCGGGTCGCGTACGGGGCCGGGCCTCTGCAGGCGGCCGAACCGGGGCCGGTGGCAGGGCTCCCGCACGGGGCCGGGTCCGGGCGGGCGTCCGGGGCGGAGCCCTCGCCCGGGCCGGAGCCCGTGGCAGGGCTCCGGCACGGGGCCGGGCGGGAGCGCGATGCCGGGCCCGGGGGTGCGGCCGGGCCGCAGCGCCTGGCCGGGACGGAGCGCGAGGTCGGACCGGAGCGTGCGACGGAGCCGCAACGTGCGGCGGGGGCGCGGCACTTGGCCGAGACCGCACGTGCGGCCGAGACCACACGTGCGGGCGGGGTCCGGCCGGCCGGTGGGGCCTTCGGGCCGGGGGCCCCCACCGAGCCGGCGCTGGAGCCGGGGGCGGCTGCGGCGTCGGGGTCGGCCTGGGCCCGCTCGCCCCGTGCCGTGTTCCTCGCGGCCGCCGGGGTGCTCG
Organism: Streptomyces sp. NPDC058157; assembly: GCF_042884105.1. Classification (NCBI taxonomy): domain Bacteria; kingdom Bacillati; phylum Actinomycetota; class Actinomycetes; order Kitasatosporales; family Streptomycetaceae; genus Streptomyces; species Streptomyces sp. NPDC058157. The sequence goes on along the minus strand of NZ_JBHVUQ010000143.1, from coordinate 2,261 downwards.
TGGCGGTCGGCCTCGGGATCTGGGGGATCTCCTCGGTGCGGAACGGGCAGGAGGGACAGGGGCAGGGCGGGGAGGCCGTCAAGGACAAGTACGCGACCCTGGCGGACTGCCCGAGGCTCGACCCGCTCCTCCCCCTGCAGCCGGGCGCGCGCGACAGCTCCAAGGACGTCCACTCCGAGACCACCTCGGGTGCGATCACGAGTTGCAGCTGGACCCAGGACACGAAGGCGTACGCGTCCGTGGACTGGGACCTGGAGCTCGGCCCGCACGGGAAGGGCGGCGGGACGGAGGCGCAGCGGCAGCGCTACGCCGAGGCGGTGACCGAGGGCTCGGGCGAGGCCGGTATCGGTGACGAGGCGTTCTGGAACGGAACCTGCCAGCTCGTCGTCCGCGACGGGAACGTCATGGTGACGGTGTGGCTCAACGGCGGCCACTCGTCCACCGACGACTGCCGGCCCCGGGTGAGGGACATCGCCCGGACCGCCCTCGCCCGCACGGCCGGCTGAGGGGCCCGTCACCCCCCGGCGGGCCGCCGCACGCGCCGCTGGTTGCTCGTGCCGCAGGCCAGGCAGACCAGCCATTCCCGGAGTTCGCCGTTCTCCTCCCGCCAGGGCTCGCTGACGACGTTGCCGCCCTCCTCGCCGCAGAAGAAGCAGTCGGCCTCCTCGCCCTCCGGCCGCCGCATCGACGTCAGCGGGCCGGTCTGCGGGTCCCGGTAGCCCACCCACCCGCACCCGGAGCACTCCCACCACTGCTCCGGTCTCGGTGCCGGCCCGGCCCCGCCCCAGCGGTTGCGGGTGTACCGGACGTCCAGCGCCGCCATCGGGGTCCGCCCGCAGCGCGGGCAGGCGGGGTTCGTCGTCATGGTGCGCCTTCCTGGCCTCGCGGCCTTCCACAGCGGCCCAGCCCAGCCCACCCCATCCCCGCCGCCCGCGCAACCCGCCCCAAGAGGAACTCGATCTGACCTTCCGTCAGATTGAAACGTGTTCTAGTCTGCCGCGCATGGGCATCGGAATCACGCAGGAGCAGCGGGAGTTGGCCGGCGCCGTGCGCGGCTGGGTGGCGCGGGCGGTGCCGCCCGAGGCGGTGCGGAAGCTGCTCGACGCCCCGCCCCAGGCCGGGGCGCGGCCGGGCTACTGGGACGGCATGTGCGCGCAGGGGCTGGTGACGCCCCATCTGGAGGGCGGGACCCTGCTGGACCTGGCCGTCGTCGTGGAGGAGGCCGCCCGGGCGGCGCTGCCCGGGGCGTTCCTGCCGAGTGCGCTGGCCTCCGTACTCCTGGACCGGGCGGGGGCGCCGCCGCTGGACGGGCGGGTCGGCGCGGTCGCCCTGGGCCCCGGCGGGGTCACCGCCGTCGCCGCCGAGGGGGGCGGGTGGCGGCTGGACGGGCTCGCGCCTCCCGTGCTCGGGGCCGGCGAGGCGGAGCTGGTGCTGCTCGCCGCCCAGTGCGAGGGCGGGGTCCGGTGGTTCGCGGTGGACGCCGGCGCGCTGGAGGTCCGGCCGCACGAGAGCGCCGACCCGACCCGGCCCACCGCCGAGGTCCGGGCGCACGGGGTGACCGTCCCGGCCGCGCGGCTCCTGGAGCTGGACGAGGCCCTCGTGCGGGACCTGGCCTGCGTGCTCTTCGCCGCCGACGCCTGCGGGACCGCCGCCTGGGCGGTCCACACGGCCGCCGCACACGCCAAGACCCGCGAGCAGTTCGGCCACCCCATCGGACGGTTCCAGGGCGTCAAGCACCTGTGCGCCGACATGCTGGTCCGCCTCGAACAGGCCCGCGCCCTCACCTGGGACGCCGCCAACTGCGCGGCCGGCGACACGGAGCCCACCCCCGCCGAGCCCCCGGACCGGACCCCCGCCGGGCCCCCGGACCGGACCCCCGCCGGGCCCCCGGACGGGACTGCCGCCGCGACCCCGGACCGGGCCCCCGCCGGGCTCCCAGACCGGACCGCCGCCGGGCCCCCGGACGGGACTGCCGCTGGGGCCACCGGCGGGGCCACCGCCACCGCCCCCACCCCCGGTGGGCCCCGCTCGCTCGTTGCCGCTCTCGCCGCCGCGGTCGCCCTCGACGCCGCCTGGTCCTGTGCCAAGGACTGCATCCAGATCCTCGGCGGCATCGGCTTCACCTGGGAGCACGACGCCCACATCCACCTGCGCCGCGCCCTCGTCGCCCGCCAGCTCCTCGGCCCCGGCGACGCCCACCGCCTGCGCGCCGTGCGCCTCGCCGCCGCCGGGGCCCGGCGCGAGCTGCGCCTGCGCCTGCC
>NZ_JBHVUQ010000142.1:0-20563 GCF_042884105.1 Streptomyces sp. NPDC058157 | reverse complement strand
GCCGGCCACGAAGGCCGCCTCCGCCAGTCGCCGGGACCGCTCGTCCGGGCTCTCGCTGAGTTCGGCCGCCCGGGTCAGCCAGGTCACGGCCGTCAGCGCGCCGCCGCGGCGGGTCGCCGACCGGGCCGCCGTCTCCAGCACGCCGGCCACCTCCTCGTCGGGGCCGACGGCCGCCGCCGCCAGGTGGGTCGCCCGGCGTTCGAGGTTCCCCCGGTGCGTCCGCGCCAGCGCCAGGTGGGCGGTGCGGCGCTGTTCCGCGGTGGCGCTCTGCACGATCGCGGACCGTACGAGCGGGTGGCGGAAGACGAGTTCACCGGTGGCCGGGGCGACGTCCAGGAGTCCGGCGGCCACCGCCGCGTCGGCGTCGCGCATGACGTGGCGCGCGCCGGGGACGGCGTCCGCGCGGCCGGGGGTGCCCGCGCCGTCGAGCGCGCCCGCCAGGAGCTCGGCCCGGACCCGTTCGTCGAGGGCCGCGATGCGGGAGTCGAACAGCCGTTGCAGCCGCCGGGACAGCGGCACGCCGTGCGGGCCGGCCAGGTCTTCGGCGGGGAGGCCGCCCGAGGGGCCGGTGAGGTGGGCGGGGAGCTCCAGCAGGGCCAGCGGGTTGCCCCGGGCCTGGGCGAGGACGATACGGCGCAGCCGGCGGTCCAGGTGCGGGTGGCGGAGGTCGAGCAGGCGGGCCGCGTCCTCGTCGGGCAGGGCGCGCACCGGCAGTTCGGGCAGGGCGGCGGTGTCCCAGCGCGAGGGGGTGTCGGTGCGGACCGCGACCAGCAGCTTCACCGGACTGCCGGCCAGACGCCGGCCGACGAAGGCGCAGACGTCGGCGCTGGCGTCGTCCAGCCACTGCCCGTCGTCGAGGACCAGGAGGGGCGGCCGGTGGGCGGGGGTGTGCGTCAGCAGGCGCAGGACGGCGATGCCGAGGTCCATCGCCGACGGCGGCCGTACGGGGGGCGCTTCGGACGCGGCGCCGGACACGGTGCCGAACGCGGCTTCGAAGGTCGCGTCGAACGCGGCCCGGCCCGCGGCGTCCGGGCGCGCCGGGCCGGTGAGCAGCGGGTGGAGGAACTGGTGCAGGCCGGCGTGCGGCAGCGCGGACTCCGCCTCCACTCCGGCGGCCCGCAGGACGACGCGGCCCTCCAGCTCGGCCAGGGTGGCGGCGTGGTCCAGCAGCGCGCTCTTGCCGACGCCCGCGTCCCCCCGCAGGACGAGTGCCCGCCCGGTCGCGGACGTCACGAACGCCGTGAGCTCCGCCCGTTCCGCCTCGCGGCCCACCATCGCCGTGGTGCTCGGTTCCATGCCCGTCCCGTCTCCCGCCCGTGTCGCTCCCCCGCACGCCTACGCGGGTGTGGTGCCGGTGGCGGATCCCCCGGAGCCGGTGGGCCCCTCCGCGCCGCGGACACCGGTCGGTGTCCGCCGCCGCTCACGATCCCCCGGCCCGGGTCCGGTCGAACCCGTGGCGGACCCTGGCCGGTACCCGGGCCGCGTCCCGGCCCGCCGGGTGCGTCCGTCGCGATCGCGTCAATGTGGGCGGGCGCGCGGGGCGCGACTCCTCACGGCGGGCGGTTCCCCGCGCAGGACGAGGGGCCCGCCGCGTGGCGCGAAAAGGATCACCGTGGTCCTCGTCCGCCACGTGGTCCCTATGCTGGCGGGATGGTCGAGATACCTCTTTCCGCACTCGAAGTCGCGATGGTCCAGACGGGCACCCGGGCCCTGGACACCCTCCGGGACACCTCGTCCTTCGCCCAGGAGCTGGAGCGGCTGGGCTACCACCGGATCTGGTACGCCGAGCACCACCACTCCCCCGCGATCGGCGCGTTCCCCCCGGTCGTCCTCGGCGCGCACGCCGCGGCCACCACCTCGGCCATCCGGCTCGGCTCGGGCGGGGTGCTGGCGCCCAACCACGCGCCCCTCACCCTGGCGGAGCAGTTCGGCACGCTGGCCGCCCTGCACCCGGACCGCATCGACCTGGGCATCGGCCGCGGCCCCGGGACCTTCGACGAGGGCATCGCGCGGGCGCTGCGCCGCGGAGCCGGGCCGACGACGGACGCGGAGTACCGCGACGACGTGGCGGCGATCCTGTCCTTCCTGGTCGACGAGGTCGCGCTGGGTCCGCTGCCGCAGCCCTGGCTGCTGGCCTCCAGCCCCGCCGGGGCCGGCCTCGCCGCCGAGCTCGGCCTGCCGGTCGCCGTCGCGCACCACATCCGGCCCGAGAACACCCGTGCGGTCCTGGAGCGTTACCGGGCCGCGTTCGCCCCTTCGCGCTGGTGCGAGCGGCCGCGGGTGCTGCTGTGCGTGGAGACGGTGTGCGCGGAGACGGAGGAGGAGGCCCGGCGGCTCGTCGGCCCGATGGACGTCGTCAAGGCCGGGCTGCTCAAGGGGATCAGCGACATCCCCTTCCCCACGGCCGACGAGGCCGCCGCGCACGTGTTCACGGAGCCCGAGCGGGCCGCCCTGGCGGGCTTCCGCGCCCGGCAGGCGGTCGGCACGCCCGAGGCCGTCGTGCGGCGGCTGCGGGAACTGGCCGGGGAGACGGGGGCGGACGAGCTGATGCTGACCACGCCCGTCTACGGCTTCCCGGAGCGCGTCCGCTCGTACGAGCTGGTCATGAAGCACTACGGGGCGTAGGGCGGCGCGGGACGGGCCGCCCCCGCCCGCTCGCCCGCCGGGTCAGCGCGTCGCGCCGAAGTCCTGCGTCCAGTACTGGCCCGGCTGGGCCAGGCCTATGCCGATCTCCCGGTAGGAGCAGTCGAGGATGTTCCGCCGGTGGCCGGGGCTGTTCATCCAGCCCTCCATCACCTGCTCGGGGGTGCCGTAGCCGTAGGCGACGTTCTCGCCGTACGCCTGCCACGGGTACCCGGCACGGGTGATGCGCGCGCCCGGGTCGGACCCGTCGGAGCCGGTGTGGGACATGGTGGCGTGGGCGGCCATGTCCGCGCTGTGGTCCTGGGCGGCCTGCGTGAGCATCGGGTTCACCGTGAGGGCGGGGCACCCGGCCGCGGCGCGCTCCTGGTTGACCAGCGCGACGACCGCGGCCTGGACGTCGGCCGGCGCCCCGGAGGCCTGCGCCCCGGAGGCCTGCGGGGCCGAGGGCGCGGCAGCCGGCTCGGCCGGGGGCGCGGCCGGGCGGGGGGCGGCGGGCGGCGGGGTGTCCACGGCCTGCTCGGCCGGCGGCTCGGCGACGGGCTCCGCGGGGGCCGGCGGCACGGAGTCGGGGATCGCGACCGGGATCTGCGCACGCGGCTGCGCCTGCGGGCGGCCGGGGGCGGGGTCCCGGTCCTGGTCCTGGTCCTGGTCCTGACGTGCGGCGGCGGCCGTGTGGGCCGGACCGGTCCCCTGGGGGCCCAGGCAGGCCATGGCGGCGGTGGGCACGCCCACCATCGCCAGCGCGCCGACGGCGACGGCTATTTTCCTGTAGTGCGTCTTCTTGCGGTGCTTCCTCATGCGTGACCTCACTCGGTGATCGCGAAGCTCCCGGCGCCGGGACCGCGGGGGCGCCGGAGGAGCCGTCATTCTGGGAAGTCCCGCGAGGGGATGGCAAGCCGGAGCGCGCCCGGCCCGCGCGCGCTCCGCGCTCCCGCTTGAAAGGGGGGCGGGATCGTGCATGGCGCCGCCCGGACGGCATCGCCGCGGAGCTGACGCACCGCCGGAACCGGTTCCCATCAGCCACGTTGGGCACGGACAAATGAAAGTCGACAATTCCGTTTCTGGTGGAGTGCGATATGTCCTACGCAAAATTGGACAAGTACGGAAACGCTCCTGCCCGGACGATCTCCACCCGCCCGCCGGGCCGCCGTACGCGCTGTGTCTCATGTCACGGAACCACCGGGCGTCCGGGCCCCGGATCGAGGTACCGGCGGCCCTCGTCGCCTCGCAGCGGGAAGAGGGGCTGGAGGCCTGGACCGCCGCCCTGCCCGCACTGGCGGGGGACCTGATGGACCGCTGGACCCTGCGCCCGGACGGGCCGCCGGCCCACGGGGCCGTGGCGCTCGTCCTGCCGGTGCTCCGGGCGGACGGTTCGCCGGCCGTGCTCAAGCTGCAGCCCGTCGACGAGGAGACCCGGGACGAACCGCTCGCCCTGCGCGTCTGGGGCGAGCGCCACGCGGCCGGCCTGCTGGACACCGCCCCGGACCGCGGTGCCATGCTCCTCGAACGCCTCGACGCCGCCCGGTCGCTCTCGGCGGTGCCGGACGCCACCATGGCCCTCACCCTCCTGTCCGGGCTGCTGGCGCGCCTGTCCGCCGTCGCGGCCCCCGCCGGCATGCGCCGGCTGGCCGACGTCGCGGGCGCGATGCTCGACCGGGTCCCCACGTACTCCCGGTCCCTGGCGGACGCGTCCGAACGGCGGCTGCTGGCCTCGTGCGCGGCCGCGATGGGTGAACTGCTCGGCGAGCCCGGCGACCGGCTCCTGCACTGGGACCTGCACTACGACAACGTCCTCGCCCCTTTGGCGTCCTCGCGGACGTCGCGGCGCTCCGCGTGGCTCGCCATCGACCCCAAGCCCCTCGCCGGCGATCCCGGCTTCGAGCTGCTGCCCGCGCTGCGCAACCGGTGGGACGACGTCCTCGCGTCCGGCGACGTCCCCCGGGCCGTCCGCCACCGCTTCGACCTGATGACGGAGGTCGTCGGCCTGGACCGGGGGCGGGCCACCGGATGGACGCTCGGCCGCGTCCTGCAGAACTGCCTGTGGGACGTCGAGGACGGCGCCGTCAGGCTCCGGCCCGAGCAGAAGGCCATCGCCCGGGCCCTCCTCGGCCCCGCGGCCCGGCGGGCATAGGGCCGGCCGGGGTCAGCTCCGCCGGCGGCCGGGGTCGTCATCGGCCAGCTGGGCGATCCAGCCGTACGGGAGTTCCTCACCGTCGACGGTGACCGCCTCGACGGCCCTGCTCTCGGGGTCGATCTCGGCCCGGACCCCCTCCCCCTCGTAGCACGGGTAGCCGGACACCCCGGTGGCGCCGGTCGCGTCGACCTGGGCCGTGCGCAGCACGGCGTCGTGGCCCTTGGCGTCCTGGACGCCGGGCGGGCCGGGACGCAGGACGACGGTGTACCGGTCCGGGACGGGGTGGGACGCGGGAGTCATGGGTCCAGGCTAGTGACCGCACCCGCCGCCGCCCCGCAGGCACGGCCGCCCCGCAGGCACGGCCGCAGGCAGCGGTCGCGGGGTCGCTCAGTCGCGGCCGCCGCCGCGGGGGTCCAGTGCGGTGATCCGCGCGCCGCTGCGCAGGGTCGCCGTCAGGGTGGCCGGGGGTGCGGACGCCGGGGGTGCCGGGACGGCGAGGGTGCGGCCGGGGGTGCGGGTGCGCAGGGAGCCGGTGGCGTCGATCTCCGCGACCTCCCGGCTGCCCGCGGCCAGTTGGTAGTCGCGGCCGGACGGGGACCGCCAGACCGTCGTGGCGAGGACGTGCTGCCCGAAGCGTCCGCAGGCGGCCGTGGAGCGGGCCCGGGTCACAGTCAGGGAGTTCCCCGCCGGTGGCCGGAGCCTGATCTGGACGTCGCCCTGGCCGGTCCAGTGGGTGGCGCGGGTACAGGACCAGACCGCCCGCCCGGGGGTCTCAGGGAGCTCGGTGACGGCGAAGTCCCACAGGTTGACGGACCGGACGGCCCGTCCGTCCACCGCGTCCAGGGCGCAGGCCTCCTGGGCCCAGCGGGCCAGGGCGGCGGGTCCGGTGGCCTCGCGGGGCTGGCGGGCGGGCGGTGCGTCGGACCCCTCGGCGGGAGGGGTGTAGGTGAGGTGGACGGGGAGCAGTCCGCCGCGGTCGGCGAGGAGGAAGGCGTGCTTCTCCACGATGCGCGGCGAGGAGGCGACCTCCAGCACCGGGCGGGGCCCGCAGCCCCCGCCTTGGGCGCGGCCGCCGGGGAAGTCGGTGGTGACGGTTCCGTCGGGCCCGATGGGCAGGGGCCGGACGGCGTCGGCGGGGGCGGTGAGGTCGCGGGTCCCCGCGGTGGCGATCCACGGGGCGAGGAGTCGGCGGGCCGTGTCCCCGTCCCGGGTCAGGGTGACGGCGGCCGCCGTGGTGACGTCGGCGTCGTCGGTCCGGGCGACGTCCAGGCTCCGGCGGCCGCCGGACTCGGTGTAGCGGACCACCCGGTCGGCGTCGAGGAACACCACCGCGGCCGTCCCCGGCCGGGGATCGCCCGCGAACAGCAGCTGCGGCGGGTGGACCGGCGGCTCCGCCGAGGCCGCGGGCGCGACGGTGACGGCCGTACCGGAGGGCGGTGCGGCCCAGGTGGCCAGGGCCCGCACCAGGAGGGGCCGGTCCCCGGTGCGCGAGCCGCGGGCCGGCCAGGCCGTGAAGTCGACGCGTCCGGTGTCGGCCCAGGCCTGCGCGGGCACCCGGACCAGGCGTGCGGGGTCGAGGGCGGCGCGGGCGGCGGGCGCTCCGGCGTAGCCGACGGGGAGGCCGGGGTCCGGTCCGGCGACGGTGGCCCGGGTCAGCCCGGCGGCCAGCAGCAGCACGGCGAGGGCGCCCCAGGCCGCGCGGACGCGGGTGCGGCGCAGCAGCAGGTCGGTGGGGCGGGTGTGGACGTCCGCCGGGTGCAAGATCGTTTCTCTGGCAAGCCGGGGCCCCGCGGCCTCCGCCGTACCCGCCGCGGCCGCGAGGGCGGCCCGTACCTCGGCCGCCGGATCGGTGGCTCCGGCCGCGGCGAGCACCTCCACCGCTTCGGCCTCGTCCAGCCCGTCGAACCGGCACAGCACGTGCGCCGCGCGGGCGTGGGGGGAGAGCCCCGCCAGTGCGCGGGCCTCCTCGTCGAGCCCCTCGGCGCTGGGCCACATGCGCAGCCCCCACACCCACGGCGGGAACGGCCCGCGCAGCCGTCCGGCCGCGTACCGCACCACCTCGGCCCGTACGGCGGACAGGGGATCCCCGCCCTGCCGCGCCCGGCGCCCGGCGGCCCGCAGGGAGTGCTGGACGGCGCGGTGGGCGCGCAGCAGCCGCGCGTGCCGGTCGAGGTCCGGCGGCAGTACCAGGTAGGCCAGACGGAGCAGTCGGGGGTAGCGCTCGACGATGATCGCCTCGGCCTGGCGCAGACCGGCTCCGGATCCTTGACGTTGTCCCACGCCGCGGACAACGAAGGAATCATCATTTGGTCACACGCCGGCAGGACCGGCGCGCCCTGCGCCCGCGTCGGGCGCGCCTCCCCGGGCCATGGAATCCCTCTCCTGTCACATTCGCCGGAGGGCATGAATTCGACCGGTCCGCACATTCGACGGAGGGCATGAAATCACTTTCTCCGCAAGGGACTTGAGGCGAAATTCAAAGCTTGACGACGCCGTGGCGTTTGCTTATGGTCCGGTCAATGACCACGCCTTCGACGTTGCCGAAATCCAGGCAGCAATTGATTCTTTTCGTTCTCATGCTGTGTTCGCTGTTGATCTGGCTGGAGAACACCGTCCTGAGCACCACGCTGGAGACCCTCGCGGATCCGGTCCGCGGGCTGGGGGCCGATCCCGGTCAGCTGCAATGGGCGACCGGTGCGTACACGCTGGCCTTCGCCACCTTCATGTTCACCGCGGGCTCGCTGGGCGATCGGTTCGGCCACCGCACCGTGTTCTCGGCCGGGTTGGCCGTCTTCGCCGGTGCCTCGCTGTGGGCGGCGTACGCGGGCGACGTGGACCAGCTGATCGCGGCGCGCGCCGTGATGGGCGTGGGGAGCGCGCTGATCACCCCGGCCACCCTGGCGATCCTCATGTGGACCTTCACCGGCCCCGCGCGGGCCGCCGCCGTCGGCGTGTTCTCGACCTCGGCCGGTGTCGGCATGGCCACCGGCCCGGTGCTGGCGGGATTCCTGCTCGACCATTTCCGGTGGGGCTCGGTCTTTCTGGTCAACGTCCCTGTGGCGGTATTCGCCTGGGCGGGTGTCGCGGTACTGGTTCCGGATTTCCGCAGCCCCGTTCGGCGGCCGCTGGATCCCGCCGGGATGCTGCTGTCGGCGGGCGGGCTCGTGGCGTTGGCCTTCGGGCTGATCCGGGCGGGGCAGGCGGCGGTGTGGAGCCGGGCCGACGTCTGGGGGCCGATCGCCGCCGGTGTGGTCCTGCTGGCCGTCTTCGTCCTCGTCGAACTGCGCCTCAAGGCGCCCGGCTTCGATCCGCGGCTGCTCGCGCGGCGCGCCTTCGGCGGCGGCAACCTGGCCCTCGGACTGCTGCTGTTCGCCGTGGCGGCCGTCACCTTCTACCAGGCGTTCTACCTGCAGGGCGCGCTCGGGTTCTCACCGATGCGGGCGGGCCTGGCGAACATCCCGACCGCGCTCGGCGCGCTCGCGGGGGCACCCCTGGCCACACGCCTGGTCCGCCGCCTGTCGCTGCGCCTGGTCTGCGTGCCGGCACTGACCGTGGCCGCGCTGGCCATGGGCGGCTACGGGTTCGTCGGACTCCGCACCCCGTTCGCCGGGATCGGGGCCCTGCTGTTCGTCCAGGGCCTCTCGGTCGGCATGGTGATCGGCCCCGTCACGGCCGCGCTGATCGGCGATCTGCCGCTGGAACAGGCGGGTGCGGGTTCGGCCGTGACCAACACCGTGCGGCAGACCGGCAGTGTGATCGGCATCGCGGTGGGCGGCACCATCCTGTCGATCGTCTACCGGCGCGCGATCGAGCCCGCGCTGGAGGGTGTGCCCGGTCCGGTGCGGGAACAGGCGCGGGCCTCCGCCGAGCAGGCCCGCCACGTCGCCACCGCCGCCGGCCGGCCCGCGCTGGCCCGGGCCGCCGACGACGCGTTCGTCCACGCCCTGCACGTGGGAGCGGGCTGGATCGCGGCCGTCGCGCTCCTCGGGGCGGCCGTGCTGCTGATCACCCTGCCCGCCGCCGGGGTGCGGAAGGGCCGGGTACCGGCCCCGGACCTCGAACGGGCCCGCGGCTCCGTCCGGGCAGGGCGGGCCGGAAGGTGAGGCACCCTCAGGCGGTCGCCGCCGCCCGGTCCAGAACGCCCCGGACGGCGGCCACGAGCCTCTCCCCCACGCGGTCGACGCTGCCGTTCTGCACGCTCACCTGAGCGCCTTCCAGGAGGAAGGTGATCTCCGCGGAGGCGTCGTCGGGGTCGTGCGCACCGGCCCGTTCACACATGGCGGTGAGGCGTCGGCGCTGTTCGGCCTTGTGGTTCCCGATCAGCCGGCGGGCCGGGTGGGCGGGGTCGAGCAGGCCGGCGATGGAGTTCACGAAGGGGCAGCCCCTGCGGGCGATGTCCGGCAGCCCGGCGGCGACGAAGTCCGCCACAGCGAGCACCTGGGCCCGGCCGTCGTCGCGGTGTTCGGCCTCCACCCGGTCGAAGGCGGCCGCGTAGCCGGCCGCGACGATCCTCAGCCACTCCTCGATCAGCACGTCCTTGGTGGCGAAGTGCCGGTAGAGCGCCGTCTTCGTGGTGTTCGCCCGCTCCGCGACGGCCTGGACCCCGACGGCCCTGACGCCCTCGCTGAGGAAGAGTTCCTCGGCCGCGTCGAGGATGCGCTCGCGCGGGGGCAGTTGGGCGATCCTCGAGTCCCGGCCCGGCCTCGGGGGGCTGCTCGTCATCGTCTGCCTCGCTTCGGTCGTCGCGGGTGCCGGCTTCTCGACCCATGCTACGTTACCGATCATCCTCAAGCGATACCGATCGGTATCGCACGGGACTGAACGGAAACATGGGTGGGGAGCAGTGGAGCTGCACGAGTACACGCGGTACGACGCCGTGGGGCTGGCCGGGCTGGTGGCCCGGCGGGAGGTGACCGCGGCGGAGCTGGCCGAGGCCGCCCGGGCGGCGATGGCCGCGGTGAATCCGCAGGTCAACGCCGTCGTGGAGAGCTGGCCCGCCGAGGACGACCCGGTCCCGGGCAGCACCCCGCTCGCCGGGGTACCGTTCCTGATCAAGGACCTGGCCGTGTCGATGCGGGGCAAGCGGGTCGAGATGGGCAGCCGCCTCGCCGCGGGCAACGTGGCGCGGGAGGACTCGTTCCTCATGCGGCGCTTCCGCCGGGCCGGCCTGGTGACACTGGGCCGCACGGCCACTCCCGAGTTCGCCTACAGCACCACCACCGAGCCGGTCCTCCACGGCGCCGTCCGCAACCCCTGGGACCCCGCCCGGACCCCGGGCGGCTCCAGCGGCGGGTCCGCCGCGGCCGTCGCCGCCGGGATCACCCCGCTCGCCCACGCCACCGACGCGGCCGGATCGATCCGGGTCCCGGCCGCCAGTACCGGGCTGTTCGGGCTCAAGCCCACGCGCGGCCGGGTCTCCCTGGGGCCGGACGCCGACGAGGTCTTCAACGGCCTCGCGGTGCACGGCGGACTCAGCCGGACCGTGCGCGACAGCGCGGCCCTGCTCGACCTGGTCCAGGGCCCGGAGACCGGCGACCCCTACTTCGCGGAGCGCCCCCGCCACCCGTACGGCGAAGAGATCACGAGGGAGCCCGGCCGCCTGCGCGTCGGCCTGGTCACCACCCCCTGGGGCGGGCGTGACGTGGAGCCGGCCGTCGTCGAGGCCACCCTGGCCGCCGCCCGGCTGCTGGAATCGCTCGGCCACCAGGTCGAGGTGACCACCGTCGAACTCGGCGTGTCCTGGGAGGAGTTCGTGCTCGCCAACGCCCGCCTGTGGACCGCGAACCTGGCGGGCTGGATCGACGGCCTCGCCGGCGCCCTCGGGCGCCCGGTGGACGGGTCCACGGTCGAACCCGAGATGCTGGCGAGCTACGCCTGGGGCCGCGGGGTCAGCGGCACGCAGTTCGTGCACGCCCTCGACGTGCGCAACCGGGTCGCCCGCGCGATCGGCGCCCACTTCGAGACCCGGCACCAGCTGCTGCTGACGCCCACCCTCCCCGAGCTGCCGCTCCCCCTGGGCACCTACGGCCGGGGCGCCGAAGACGCCGACGGGCTGGGCTGGACGGAGCACGTGTTCCACCGCTCCCCGTTCACGGCCGTCTTCAACGTCGCGGGCACCCCCGCGATGTCGGTGCCGCTCGCGTCCGATCCGGCCACCGGCCTGCCGATCGGCATCCAGTTCGCCGCGGGCTACGGACGCGAGGACCTGCTGTTCCGCCTCGCCGCCCAGCTGGAGCGGGCCGCACCCTGGGCGGAGCGCAGGCCCACCGTGTGGGCGGGCGCCCACCGGCCCGCCTGACCCCGCCCCGCCGCCGGGCCGGCCGGGTTCAGGCGCGGTCGGCTCGCGGCGCACCGGGGCGCGCCCCGCTCATGAGCGCCGTGTAGAGGAGCAGGGAAGCGGTCAGGCCCACCGCCCAGCCGTAGTCGGCCAGGGGCTTCAGGACGGGGATCAGGCCCGCTTCGGGGAACGGCCCCTTGCCGGGGGCCGAGTGGGAGCCGCCGACGGCCAGGATCCCGCCGGCCCCGAAGGCCGCCAGGGCCCGGAGGTTCCAGCCGCCGGTGTACCAGTACGGCCCGCCCTCCCGGTAGAGGTCGGGCAGCGAGAGCCGGGTGCGGCGGACGGCCCAGTAGTCGGCGATGAGGACGCCGGCCACGGCGCCGAGCAGCCCGCCGACCAGGCCCAGCCAGGTGAAGATGTACAGCTCGGGGGTGGACGTCAGCTTCCAGGGCATGACCAGGACGCCGACCACGCCGGTGATCAGCGCGCCCCGGCGGAAGTCGATCAGGCGGGGGGCCAGGTTGGCCAGGTCGTAGGCCGGGGAGACGACGTTGGCCGCGATGTTCACCGAGATCGTCGCGATGAGGACGGTGACCAGGGCGAACAGCAGCCCGAAGACGCTGTCGGCCTTGGCGACGAGCTCCACGGGGTCCCAGACCGGGGCCCCGTACACCGCCTCCGAGCCGGAGGTGACGAACACCGACAGCAGCGCGAAGAGGGTCATCGTCGTGGGCAGCCCGAGGGTCTGCCCGAGGATCTGGGAGCGCTGGCCGGCGCCGAAGCGGGTGAAGTCGGGGATGTTGAGGGAGAGGGTGGACCAGAACGCGATCATCCCCATGAGGGAGGGGAAGAAGACGGGCCAGAAGTCCGGGCCCCAGCCGAGCCGGGACGGCTGGTCGAGCAGCTCGCCGAAGCCGCCCGCCTTCACCCCGATCCACACCAGCAGGACCAGCGCTCCGACGATGACGAAGGGCGCGGCCCAGTTCTCGAAGCGCCGCAGGGCGTCCATGCCCCGGTGGATGATGGCGAGTTCGAGGGCCCAGAAGAGGGCGAAGCACAGCCACAGCGTCCACGGCTCGCCGCCGATCTCGGCGGCCCCCGCCCAGCCGCCGAAGATCTTGCCGAGCAGGACGAAGATCCCGGAGCCGCCGATCCAGGTCTGGATCCCGAACCAGCAGCAGGCCACGGCCGCCCGGATGAGCGCGGCCAGGTTGGCTCCGCGCACCCCGAACGAAGCCCGGGCCAGAACGGGGAACGGGATCCCGTACTTGGGGCCGGCGTGCCCGGTGAGGAGCATCGGCACGAGCACGACGAGGTTGGCGAGCGCGATCGTGAAGACCGCCTGCTTCCAGTCCATCCCCAGGGCCACCAGCCCGGAGGCGAGCAGCCAAGAGGGGATGTTGTGCGCCATGCCGACCCACAGAGCGGTGAAGTTGTACGTCGTCCAGCGCCGGGCCGCGACCGGTACGGGGAGCAGGTCGGGGTTGGCGAAGCGGCCGTCGGAGGGGACTTCGCCGGGGGCGAGCTCGACGCGGTCCCCGCTCTCGGCGGTCGAGTGGTCGGGCATGTACGCACACCCCTTCGGGTCGGGTGGAGAGCCGGTCGGGAGGGGAACCGGCGCGGGCTCCCCCTCCAGCTACCCCTCCATCGTGTCGCCCCGCCCCGCCCCGGAGCGAGAGGCACACCATCCCTTCGTGACACGCGTCGGCTCACGGGCGCGCCGGCCGCCCCGGTCCTCCCTCAGTCGGGGGGAGGGAGGCCCAGGAACTTCGCCGGAGCCAGGGCGAGGAACTTCGTCGTCGCCGTGGCGAGGCGGGTCGCCTCGGGGGTGTCGGGGGCGGTCGCCAGGGTGCGGAACGTCAGTTCCAGGGCGCGGTCGCCGTCGCGGACCAGGAGCGTGGTGATCCGGACCTGCCGGCCGGGCGGGCCGGCGAGCATCGTGCGCAGCAGCGCCTCGTCGCCGGAGCCCCGCTCCGGATCGGCGGCCGGGTCCACCACCCGGACGTTGATGTCCTGGCCGCCGATGCTCATCGTCCAGGCGGCGCACTGCGCGTAGACCCGCCGTATGTCGGCCATCCAGGTCGCGGCGGCCCCCGCCGGGCGCTCGGAGACCCCTTGGTCGACGACGATCGTGGAGTCGGCGTTCATGAACGAGGTCCGGACCTCCCGCGCCGCCCTGTCGCCGAACGCCCGGTTGAGGAGGTCCGTCAGCTCCGGGGTGGCGGCGGTCATCGGGGGCGGGTCCTCGTCCGAGGAGGGCGCTTGCAGTTCGATGAAGTCGTCGAGGCCCGCGTCGGTCAGGTCCGCCGTCGTGACCAGCAGCCGGCCGAGGTCGTCGGGGCGGTCCGCCGGGGTGGGGCGGGGGTGGCCCGGTGTCTTCACGGCATCGCCTTCCTCAGAGACCGGTGAGGTGTTCGGGGCGGATCGGGGTCCTGTCGAGTGCCAGGCCCGTCGCGTCGCGGATCGCCGCGAGGACGGCCGGGGTGGCGGACAGGGTCGGCGCCTCGCCGATGCCGTGCACGCCGTACGGGGCGTGCGGGTCGGCCAGTTCGAGGTAGTCGACGGGGATGGCCGGGGTGTCGAGGATGGTCGGGATCAGGTAGTCGGTGAAGGAGGGGTTGCGCACCTTCGCCGTGTCCGGGTCGACGATGATCTCCTCCATGACCGCCACGCCGAGGCCCTGGGTGGTGCCGCCCTGGATCTGGCCGACGACCGACAGGGGGTTGATCGCCTTGCCGACGTCCTGCGCGCACGCCAGTTCGACGACCTTGACCAGGCCGAGTTCGGTGTCGACCTCCACCACCGCCCGGTGTGCGGCGAAGGAGTACTGGACGTGGCCGTTGCCCTGGCCGGTGACCAGGTCGAACGCCTCGGTGGGGCGGTGCCTCCACTCCGCCTCGACCTCCACCGCCTCCTGACCCAGGACGTCCGCGACGGCGGCCAGCACCTCGCCCTCCTCGGTGACGACCCGGCCGCCCGCCAGGCGCAGCCCGCCCCCGGCCCAGGCCGGGTGCGCGGAGCCGAACGTGCGCCGGCCGATCTCCAGGACCTTCTCGCGGACGAGCTCGCAGGAGTTCTTCACGGACCCGCCGGTCATGTACGTCTGGCGGCCCGCCGAGGTCGAACCGGCCGAGCCCACCCGGGTGTCGGCCGGGTGGATGGTGACCTGCCGCACCCCCAGTTCGGTGCGGGCGATCTGCGCGTGGATGGTGACGCCTCCCTGGCCGACCTCCGCCATGGCCGTGTGGACCATCGCGACGGGCTCGCCGCCCACCACCTCCAGGCGCACGCGGGCGGTGGAGTAGTCGTCGAAGCCCTCGGAGAAGCCGACGTTCTTGATGCCGACCGCGTAGCCGACACCGCGCACGACGCCCTCGCCGTGGGTGGTGTTGGACAGGCCGCCGGGCAGCGCGCGGACGTCGGCCGCGCCGTCGGCGGTCTCCCACTGGCGCAGGGGCGGCAGCGGACGGGCCTTGACCCGGCGCAGCAGCTCGGCGACCGGGGCCGGGTGGTCCACGACCTGGCCGGTGGGCATGGTCGTGCCCTGCTCCATGGCGTTGAGCCGGCGGAACTCCACCGGGTCCATGTCCAGTTCCGCCGCGAGCTTGTCCATCTGGGCCTCGTACGCGAAGCAGGCCTGGACGGCGCCGAAGCCGCGCATCGCGCCGCAGGGCGGGTTGTTGGTGTAGAGGCCGATCGCCTCGATGTCCACGTCGTCGATGACGTACGGACCCACGGCGAGGGAGGCCGCGTTGCCGACGACCGAGGCCGTGGAGGAGGCGTAGGCACCGCCGTCGAGCACGATCCGGCACTTCATGTGCGTGATCTTGCCGTCCCTGGTGGCGCCGTGCTCGTACCAGAGCTTGGCCGGGTGGCGGTGCACGTGGCCGAAGAAGGACTCGAACCGGTTGTAGACCATCTTGACCGGCTTGCCGGTGCGCAGCGCGAGGACGGGCGCCAGGATCTGCATCGAGATGTCCTCGCGGCCGCCGAACGCGCCGCCGACGCCGGCCATCGTCATGCGCACCTTCTCCTCGGGCAGGCCGAGGACCGGGGCGATCTGGCGGAGGTCCGAGTGCAGCCACTGCGTGGCGACGTAGAGGTCGACGCCGCCGTCCTCGGCGGGCACGGCGAGGCCCGACTCGGGGCCGAGGAAGGCCTGGTCCTGCATGCCGAAGGTGTACTCGCCCGTGACGACGACCTCGGCGCGCAGGGCGGCCACGTCCGCGTCGCCGCGGACGACCGGCTGGCGGTGCACGATGTTGGGGTGCGGGACGTGGGAGGCGTGGTGGTCGTCGCGGTCCTCGTGGACGAGTACGGCGTCCGGCGCGGTCGCCGAGGCCTCGTCGGTGACGAGGGGCAGTTCGCGGTACTCGACTCTGATCCTGGCCGCGGCTCTGCGGGCGGTCTCGGGGTGGTCGGCGGCCACGACGGCGACCGGTTCGCCGTGGTGGCGGACCTTGCGGTGGGCCAGGACCGGTGTGTCCCGGAACTCCATGCCGTAGTACTTCACTTCGGCGGGCAGGTCGTCGTACGTCAGCACCGCGTGGACCCCGGGTACGGTCAGGGCCTCGGCGGTGTCGATGGAGACGATCTCGGCGTGCGCGACGGTGGAGCGCAGGATCTGGCCCCACAGCATGTCCTCGTGCCACATGTCCGAGGAGTACGCGAACTCGCCGGTGACCTTCAGCGTGCCGTCCGGGCGCAGTGTCGACTCGCCGACGCCGCCCTGGGCGGTCCGGGAGCCCTGGGTGACGTCGGCGGGGATTCCGGTGGTGGTTCGAGCCATGATCGGACCGTCTCTTCCTGGCGTTTCGGGTCGCCGGTGTGCTGGTGGTCCTCCGGGGTGCGGCCTGCGCCGTCGGCCGTGCCGTGACCCCCGTCCGCGGCACGCCGTTCCGGCCCGGCCGGATGCGCAGAAGTAGACAGCGCGCCTGCGGGACGCGGCAGTCACGGATCGCTCAGAACCTGTTCCTGGGCGGCTGTGGACAGACATGCTTTCCACTGCCCCCACTCCGTTGAGCTGCGGGGATCCGGGGATGCCAAGGGCGTGAGAGGGTGGCGGTCATGCTGCTGCGCGAACTCCTGGACGCCGACGGGCTGGGACTGGTCCTGCTCGTCGGCGAAAACGGCGGGGACGGCGTGCCCGACCGCGCCGTGCGGGCCGTCCCGACCCTCGACCTGGCCGACCCGGGCCGGTTCCTGCGCGGCGGGGAGCTCGTCCTCAGCGAACTCGCCTGGTGGCACGGGGACGGGGACGCCGAGCCGTTCGTGAGCGTCCTCGCCCGGGCGGGTGTCACCGCCCTCGGCGCCGGGCAGGCCGCCCACGGGTTCGTACCGGACGACCTCGTGCGCGCCTGCCGGCGCCATGGCCTGCCCCTGGTCGCCGTACCGGCGCGGACCTCGTTCAAGGCGGTCACCGAACACGTCCTGCGCCGGCTGCCCGGGCGGGACGTCGCCGACCTGGCCGCCCTGGTCGAACGCCACCGGCTGCTCCTCACCGGCCGGACGTCCGCACCGGACTCCGTACTCGAACTCGTCCGGCAGAGCCTGGGCATCGAGATACGCGTCCTGTCCGTGACCGGACGCCAGATCGCCGGAGCCCGGCCCGCCCTGCACGCGAAGACGGCGGCGGCGCTGGGAGCCAGGTACCTCGCCGCGCGCCGCTCGGGGCAGGCCGCCCCGCACCGGGTCACGTCGGGGAACCGGACCCGCACCCTGATCCCGGTACCGGAACCCGCAGCTCCGTCGGCGCCGGGGACCGCGTCGGAGTTCGGCGACTGGATGCTCGTGGTGGACACCGACGCCTCGGCCCGGGCGGCGCCGGAGACGGAACTCCTCGACCGGATCGCCGAACTGGTCGCCGACGCCCGGTCGGCGCACGAGCGCGCGAAGTCCGCGCTCCACGACCTGGCCCGCCGGCTCCTCGACCTCATGTACGGCCCGGTGCCGGCCGAGGAGATCCCCGTGCGGCTGAGCGCCACCGCGCAGGCCCTGGTCAGCCGGGTGTCGCACTGGCCGCGCTGCCAGTTCGTGGTCGCCGGGGGGCGGTGGCGGGACGGGCGGCCCGTACCGGCGGCGGCCCTGCGCGTCCTGCTGGAAGAGGCCCTGCTGCGGGCGGACGGCCCGATGCCGGTGACGCCGCAGGACATCGCGGCCACCGTCGACGGGGACCGGGCCGTGCTCCTCGTCCTGGCCCCCGGGCCCGCCGCGGGCGCCGCCCCCGGCCCGGCCCTCGACACCGCCGCCCTGCAGCGCGGCCTCACCGCGGCGCTCACCCGCTGGCTCGGCCCGGCGGAGCGGGTGTGCGTGGGGGTCAGCTCCCCGGTGGAGGCCGCCGGGGGCGCACGCCGCGCGCTCGAGGAGGCCCGCACCGCACTGCGCGCGGGCCTGGACTCCGGGCCGGGAGTGGCCGTACGGGGCCCGGACGACCTCACCTCGCACGTGCTGTCGCTGCTGCCGCTCATCCCGGCCGAGACCCTGCAGGCCTTCGCCGCCCGCCTCATCGGCCCCCTGCGCGATCACGACAGCCGGCACCGGACCGAGCTGCTGGAGACGCTCAGGGCGTTCCTCAACTGTGACGCGTCCTGGACGCGCTGCGCCGCCGAACTCCGCCTGCACGTCAACTCCCTGCGCCAGCGCGTGGCCCGCATCGAACAGCTCACGGGCCGCGACCTGGCCGACCTGGAAACCCGCCTGGACTTCCTGGCGGCCCTGCGGACCGGCGGGCCCGACGGGCCACGCGGGCCGCGCGGGCGGGGCCGGACCTGAGGGTCCGGCCGAAGCGGCCTCAGGCACCCTCGGGGGCGCGCTGTCGGTGGGCTGTCGGCAGGGGCCGCGGTCTGTCGGTGCGCTGTGAGCGGACTCCGTGACCGTGGGAGGCGGGCAGGTACCGGCCGGTGTACGCGCCGGACCCGGCCCGCCCTGACCAGACCCCTGCGCGTATCCGGGAGCCCGCCATGCTGTCCACCCCCTCCGTGCCCCACACCCCGCCGTGGGACGTCCACCGGCTGCCTGCCGCCGCCGGGAAGACCTTCCTGGTCACCGGCGGCAACGCGGGCATCGGCTACTTCGTCGCCGAGCAACTCGCCGGCACGGGTGCCACGGTCGTCCTCGGCAGCCGCGACAGGGCGCGGGCCGAGGCGGCGATCGCCTCGATCGGTGCGCGCGTCCCCGGCGCCGCGGTGCGGCACGTGCCCCTGGACCTGGCCGATCCCGCTTCACCCGGGGCCTGTGCGGACGCGCTCGGGGTGGACCGCCTCGACGCGGTCGTGCACAACGCCGGCGTGGCCCTCGACCACCCCCCGCGCCGGGAGACCGCGGACGGCCACGAGCTGATGTTCGCGACCAACCACCTGGGTCACTTCGCGCTGACCCACCACCTGGCCCCCCTGCTCGCGGCGGCCCCGGGGAGCCGGGTCGTCACCACGGGCAGCTTCGCCGCCAAATCGGAACGCCTGGACCTCGACGACCTCCAGAGCAGGCACGGCTACCGGCCCAAACGGGCCTACGCGCGTTCCAAGCTGGCCCAGATGATCTTCGCCCTCGAGCTCGACCGCCGGTTGCGGGCCGCCGGCGGCACGACGCTGAGCGTGCTCGTCCACCCCGGCGGTGCGCTCGACTCCCTCACCCCCTCGCGCCCGCCCGTCCACGTCCGCACCGCGGCCGCCCGGCTGAGCCTCCTGCCGCTGCGCCTCGCCGTCCAGGGCAAGGACGCCGCCGCCTGGCCCGCCGTGCGGGCCGTGCTCGACCCGGCGGTGGACGGCGGCCTGATGCTCGGCCCGCGGGCGTTCGGGCTGCGCGGCGCGCCCAGGGTCGAACCCCTGTGGGAGCACCTGGCCGACACCACGGCCGCGGCCCGCCTGTGGGCGGCCAGCTGCGATCTGACGGGCGTCGAACCCGCTTTCAGGTGACGGGCGTTCGGAATTCCACGAAACCCCTTGCCCAATGGTCAAGAATCGTTGACCATTGGCGTCATGCCTACCGACGATCTTCCCGAGACGTTCCGCGTCACGACGGACGAGCAGCTGCGCGCCGTCTCCAACCTCACGCGCCACCGGATCATGGCCGTGCTCCGCTTCGAGCCCGCGACGATCACGCAGATCGCCGACCGGGTCGGCCTCGCGAAGGGCAGCTCCAGCTACCACGTGCGCCTGCTGGAGCGGGCCGGCCTGGTGAAGGTCGTGCGGACGCGGAAGGTCCGCGGGGTCAACGAGCGGTACTACGCGATGGCGGCGCGTTCGATCGTGCTGCCGGATCCGGGCGAGGGCGGCCCGGACCTGCTGATGCGGCACGCGGTGGCGGACCTGGAGGCCGCGCCCGCGGGCGGCGGGCGGCACGTGCGGATGGCGCACCTGCGGCTCACCGACGAGCAGTTCGCGGAGCTGGGAGCGCGGCTGGAGGCGCTCGCGGACGAGTACCGGGAGCTGTCCGACCCGTCGCTGCCGGACGCGTCGCTCGTCTTCGCGCTGTTCCACCCGGCGAAGGGCGAGCAGGCCGGAGGGGAGGCCAAGTGACTGCGGAACTCCGCGAACTCCCGTCCGGCTTCGGCCGGCTGTGGACCGCGCAGACGGTGTCCTCGCTCGGCGACGGGGTGACCCACGCCGCGCTGCCTCTGATCGCGCTGACCCTGACCCGGGACCCGCTGGCGCTCGCCGTCGTCACGGCCGCCGGAACGCTGCCCTGGCTGCTGTTCGGGGTGCTCGGCGGCGCGCTGGTCGACCGCTGGGACCGGCGGCGCACGATGTGGGTCACGGACGCGCTGCGTGCGGCGCTGCTCGCGATACCCGTGGCGGCGGCCGCGCTCGACGTGCTGAGCATTGCGCTGCTCGCGTCCGTCGCCTTCCTGCTCGGCCTCGGCGGACTCTTCTTCGACACGGCCGCCACCGCCTACCTGCCGGACCTCCTCGGCCGTGACCCCGCGCTCCTGGAGCGCGCCAACTCCCGCCTGCGCGGCACCCAGACCGCCGCCTCCGGCTTCGCCGGGCCGCCCGCGGGCAGCGCCCTGCTCGCGCTCGGGCGGGCGGTACCCCTGCTCGCCGACGCGGTCTCGTTCGCGGTCTCCGCGCTGCTCGTACGGTCGCTGCCCACCGTGCCCCGGCCGGTGCCGCAGGCCCGGGAGTCGCTGCTGCGGCAGGCACGGGCCGGCGCCTCGTACGTGTTCCGGGACCGGCTGCTGCTGGGGCTCGCCCTGCGCCCGGCGGTCGGGAACATCGCCTTCCTCGCCGTGGAGACCGTCCTCGCCCTGTTCGCGCACGACCGGCTCGGCATCGGCTCCTTCGGTTTCGGCCTGCTCCTGACGGCGGAGGCCACGGGCGGTCTGCTCGGCGCGGGCATCGCCTCCTTCCTGGGCCGCCGGCTCGGCACCGGCACCGCCCTGACCGCCACGGCCGCGATCGAGGGCCTCGCCATCCTGGGCCTGGCCGCCGCCCCGAACGCGTACGTCGCCGGCCTCGCGCTCGCCGTCTGCGGTGCGGGCATGGGCGCCACGATGGTGCTCGCCCCCTCCC
>NZ_JBHVUQ010000141.1:0-20713 GCF_042884105.1 Streptomyces sp. NPDC058157 | reverse complement strand
GAGACGGCCCCGCGCAGCGGCACCCGGCCGCGGGCCCGGCCTCACCGCCCCCGCCCGCCCGCGCTGAGCCCCCGCACCCCCGCCCGTAACGCGGCGACGCCCCCCGCGTAACACCCCGCCCGCACCCTGGCCGGTATGCCCCGCAGCCACGACGCCACCCCCACCCACTGCCCCTACTGCGCCCTGCAGTGCGGCATGAACCTGCGCCCCCACGCCGACGGCACCGGCACCGGCACCGGCGTAGCGGTCGAGGAGCGGGCCGACTTCCCCGTGAACCGCGGCGCCCTCTGCGGCAAGGGCCGCACCGCCCCCGCCGTGCTCTCCTCCCGGGTGCGCCTCACCGAGCCCCTGATCCGCTCCCGCCCCGGCGGCCCCCTCGTCCCGGCCGGCTGGGACGAGGCCCTCGACGCCGTGGCCGCCGGCCTCACCCGCACCCGCCGCACGCACGGCCCCGACGCCGTCGGCGTCTTCGGCGGCGGCGGGCTCACCAACGAGAAGGCGTACGCCCTCGGCAAGTTCGCCCGCGTCGCCCTCGGCACCTCCCAGATCGACTACAACGGCCGCTTCTGCATGTCCTCGGCCGCCGCCGCCCACCAGCGCGCCTTCGGCCTGGACCGCGGACTGCCCTTCCCGCTGGAGGACGTCCCGCGCACCGGCTGCGTGATCCTCGTCGGCTCCAACCCCGCCGACACCATGCCCCCCGCCGTGCGCTACCTCACCGAACTCAAGGAGGCCGGCGGCACCCTCGTCGTCGTCGACCCCCGCCGCACCCGCACCGCCGAACTCGCCGACCTCCACCTGGCCCCCCGCCCCGGTACCGACCTCGCCCTGGCCCTAGGCCTGCTGCACCTCGTCGTCGCCGAGGGCCGCACCGACACGGAGTTCATCGCCGCCCGCACCACCGGCTGGGAGGACGCCCGGGCCGCCGCGATGGCCCACTGGCCCGAGCACGTCGAGCGGATCACCGGCGTCCCGGTGCCCCGGTTGCGCCGCGCCGTCGAGCTGTTCTGCGCCCCCGAGTCCGCCATGGTGCTCACCGCCCGCGGCCCCGAACAGCAGGCCAAGGGCACCGACACCGTCGGCGCGTGGATCAACCTGTGCCTCGCCACCGGCCGGGCCGGCCGCCCCCTGTCCGGCTACGGCTGCCTCACCGGCCAGGGCAACGGCCAGGGCGGCCGCGAGCACGGCCAGAAGGCCGACCAGCTCCCCGGCTACCGCAAGCTCACCGACCCCGCCGCCCGGGAACACGTCGCCCGGGTCTGGGGCGTCGACCCGCGGACCCTGCCCGGACCCGGCCGCAGCGCCTACGAACTCCTCGACGCCCTCGGCGGCGACGTCAAGGCCCTCCTCCTCATGGGCTCCAACCCCCTCGTCTCCGCGCCCCGCGCCGCCCACGTCGAGGAACGCGTCCGCTCCCTGGACTTCCTCGCCGTCGCCGACGTGGTCCTCTCCGAGACCGCCGCCCTCGCCGACGTGGTCCTGCCCGTCACCCAGTGGGCCGAGGAGACCGGCACCACCACCAACCTGGAGGGCCGCGTCCTGCTGCGCCGCCAGGCCCTCACCTCGCCGCCCGGCGTCCGCAGCGACCTGGAGGTCCTGCACGGACTCGCCGCCCGCCTCGGCCTGGAGAAGGGCTTCCCCACCGACCCCGAGGAGGTCTTCGGGGAACTGCGCCGGGCCTCCGCGGGCGGCCCCGCCGACTACTCCGGCATCACCTACGACCGCATCGCCGCCGAACAGGGCGTCTTCTGGCCCTGCCCCGAGGGCTCCGCGGGCACCCCCCGCCTGTTCCTGGACCGCTTCGCCACCGAGGACGGCCGGGCCCGCTTCGCCCCCGTCACCCACCGCGAGGCCGCCGAGACCCCCGACGCCGAGTACCCGCTGCTGCTCACCACCGGCCGGGTCGTCGCCCAGTACCAGTCCGGGGCCCAGACCCGCCGCGTGGCCGA
Organism: Streptomyces sp. NPDC058157; assembly: GCF_042884105.1. NCBI lineage: Bacteria > Bacillati > Actinomycetota > Actinomycetes > Kitasatosporales > Streptomycetaceae > Streptomyces > Streptomyces sp. NPDC058157. The sequence goes on along the minus strand of NZ_JBHVUQ010000141.1, from coordinate 18,764 downwards.
GCTCAACGAGGCCGCCCCCGGCCCCTTCGTGGAGCTCCACCCCCGCCTCGCCGCCCGCCTCGGGGTGGCCGACGGCGCCCCGCTGGCCGTCACCTCGCGGCGCGGCAGGGCGGTGGCCCCGGCCCGGATCACCGACGCCATCAGGGCGGACACCGTGTTCATGCCCTTCCACTGGTACGGGGAGGGCCGCGCCAACACCCTCACCAACCCCGCCCTGGACCCCGTCTCCCGGATGCCCGAGTTCAAGGTCTGCGCGGTCCGCGTGGAGCCCGCCTGACCCTACCCGCGGCGGACCATCTCTTGCCGCACTCTTGGGGACCGCTTTGGGGAGCCTCACAGCTCCCGCAACTAGCGTTCCGCGCATGTCAATCCGACCCTCGAACACCCTCCCCGTGCTGCCCTACCGCAAGCCCACCCGCGGCCGCGACTACTGGGTGCTGGACGACGTACTGCCCGACGTCGACGCCGTACGGGAACGCTGCCTCGCCAAGGGCGACTGGGTCCAGGGCGCCCCGCACAAGCCCGAACCCTGGCCCGGGCTGCGCGCCATGCCCGCCCTGGAGCCGGCCGAACTCGCCCACGTGGAGAAGCTGGTGCGGCAGGCCACCGGGGCGAAGCGGATCTGGGCCGAGGACCCCGCCGGAGCCGGCACCTTCAACCACAACTGCGTCCAGGTCGTCGGCGAGGGGGAGTGCGAGTCCCGCCCGCACACCGACTCCCGCACCCTGTGCCGCTACGCCGCCGTGCTCTACCTGACGCCCGGCATCCCCAAGGACTGCGGCACCAGCTTCTACCGCCAGAGCCTGCCGGGCGGGATCCTCGGCGGCAACCAGGTGCTCGCCCCGCACAACAACCTCGTCGACGCCCTCGGCACCCGCTTCGTCCCCGAGGACTCCTTCACCGAGGACCTCCGCGTCCCCCACCGCTACAACCGCCTCCTGCTCTACTCCGCCAACCTGATCCACAGCGCCACCGGCTACTGGGGCACCACCCTGGAGGACAAGCGGATGACGGCGGTCTTCTTCTGGATGGCCTGATCCGACGGCCACGGCCCGGCAGGGGCGGCCCCGATCGTCTCGGACATGAGTCCGATCCGCATCGGGGTTGCCGCCGGGGGGTAACCATCCGGTCACGCAGCGGGCTCAGAAAGTGCCCGCACGCCCCTCGTGGCAGCGATGTGTCGTACCCCACACTGAGGTGCGGTGCCACCGTCCTCGGAGCCCCTGGAGGTCGCCCCCGTGCAGACCCGGACCCTGACCGTGAACGTGAGCCACCCCGCCGGCAGCTCCTTCCACGCCGGTGAAGCCGCACCCGCAGAGGCAGAGGCCGAGACCGTGGACGAGACCGCGGACACCGCCGCGCAGGAGGCCGCCGAGCACGACGGGGACGCGGAACCCGAGGTGTTCGAACTCATCGAGCAGCCGCCCCCGCAGCCCGCCCGCGCCGCCGCCGGACCGGCCGCGGGCGGCCCCTCCGCCGACCTCTTCCGCCAGTACCTGCGCGAGATAGGCAGGATCCCGCTCCTGACCGCCGCCGAGGAGGTCGAACTCGCCCGGCGGGTGGAAGCGGGACTCTTCGCCGAGGAACGACTCGCCGGCGCCACCGACCTCGACTCCCAGCTCGCCGTCGACCTCGACAAACTCGTCGTCATGGGCCGCATGGCCAAACGCCGGCTCATCGAGTCCAACCTGCGACTCGTCGTCTCCGTCGCCAAACGCTACGTCGGCCGCGGCCTCACCATGCTCGACCTGGTCCAGGAGGGGAACCTCGGACTGATCCGGGCCGTCGAGAAGTTCGACTACGCCCGCGGCTACAAGTTCTCCACCTACGCCACCTGGTGGATCCGCCAGGCCATGTCACGGGCCCTCGCCGACCAGGCCCGTACCATCCGCGTCCCCGTCCACGTCGTCGAGCTCATCAACCGCGTCGTGCGCGTCCAGCGCCGCATGCTCCAGGAACGCGGCTACGAACCCACCGCCGAAGAGGTCGCCCTCCACCTGGAACTGACCCCCGAACGCGTCCTGGAGGTCCTGCGCCTCGCCCAGGAGCCCGTCTCCCTGCACGCCCCCGTCGGCGAGGAGGAGGACGTCGCGCTCGGCGACCTCATCGAGGACGGCGACGCCGCCTCCCCCATGGAGTCCGCCGCCTTCTTCCTGCTGCGCGAACACCTCGAAGCCGTCCTGTCGACCCTCGGCGAACGCGAACGCAAGGTCGTCCAGCTCCGCTACGGGCTCGCCGACGGCCGCCCCCGCACCCTGGAGGAGATCGGCCGGATCTTCGGCGTCACCCGCGAGCGGATCCGCCAGATCGAGTCCAAGACCCTCGCCAAGCTCCGCGACCACGCCTTCGCGGACCAGCTGCGCGGCTACCTCGACTGACCGCCGCGCGCACGGCCTTCCCGCGCACGGGAAGGGGGCGCCCCGAAGGACGCCCCCACCCGCTCGCGCGCACCGCCGGTCAGTCGACCTCGGCGACCGCCTGCGCGAACTGCGCCGCGTACAGCCGCGCGTACGCACCCTCGGCGGCCAGCAGCTCCGTGTGCGTGCCCTGCTCCACGATCGAGCCGTTCTCCATCACCAGGATCACGTCGGCGTCCCGGATCGTGGAGAGCCGGTGCGCGATCACGAAGGACGTACGGCCGTGCGCCAGGCGCGCCATCGCCTTCTGGATCAGCACCTCGGTACGGGTGTCCACCGAGCTCGTCGCCTCGTCGAGGACCAGGATCACCGGGTCCGACAGGAACGCCCGGGCGATGGTGATCAGCTGCTTCTCACCCGCGCTGACACCCGCGCCCTCGTCGTCGAGGACCGTGTCGTAGCCGTCCGGCAGCGTACGGACGAACCGGTCCGCGTGCGCCGCCCGCGCGGCCTCCTCGATCTCGGCGCGCGTGACCTCGCGCGAGGCGCCGTACGCGATGTTCTCCGCGATGGTCCCGCCGAACAGCCAGGTGTCCTGGAGGACCATGCCGATCCCGGAGCGCAGGTCCTCGCGGGTCATCTTGGCGATGTCCACCCCGTCGAGGGCGATCTCGCCGCCGGTGACCTCGTAGAACCGCATCAGCAGGTTGACCAGCGTGGTCTTGCCCGCGCCCGTCGGACCGACGATCGCGACCGTCTGCCCCGGCTCCACGCGCAGCGACAGGTTCTCGATCAGCGGCTTGTCCGGCTCGTAGCGGAAGGCCACCTTGTCCAGGACGACCTCGCCGCGCAGCCGCTCCGGACGCTCCGGGACCTCGGCGTCCGGCTCCTGCTCGGGCGCGTCCATCAGCTCGTACACCCGCTCCGCCGAGGCGACGCCGGACTGCACCAGGTTCGCCATCGAGGCCACCTGCGTCAGCGGCATCGAGAACTGGCGCGAGTACTGGATGAACGCCTGCACGTCACCGATCGACAGGGTGCCCGAGGCCACCCGCAGCCCGCCGACGACCGCCACCAGCACGTAGTTGATGTTCGAGACGAAGAACATCACCGGCTGCATGATGCCGCTGACCAGCTGCGCCTTGAACGAGGCCCGGTACAGCTCCTCGTTCTGCTCGGCGAAGACCGCCGCCGACTCCTTCTGCCGCCCGAAGACCTTCACCAGCGCGTGGCCGGAGTACATCTCCTCGATGTGGGCGTTCAGCGAACCGGTGCTCCGCCACTGCGCCACGAACTGCGGCTGCGACTTCTTGCCGATCTTCGCCGCCACCACCATGGCCAGCGGTACGGTCGCCAGCGCGACCAGCGCCAGCAGCGGGGAGATCCAGAACATCATCGCCAGCACGCCGACGATCGTCAGCAGCGAGTTCATCAGCTGCCCCAGCGTCTGCTGGAGCGTCTGCCCGATGTTGTCGATGTCGTTCGTCGCCCGGCTCAGCACCTCGCCGCGCTTCTGCTGGTCGAAGTACGACAGCGGCAGCCGCGACAGCTTCGCCTGGAGCTCCTCGCGCATCCGGAACACGGTGCCGTTCTGCACCCGGTTCGACAGCCGCGTCGCCACCAGCATCAGCAGGGACGCCAGCACGAAGACCGCCAGCGCCCACAGCGCCACGACCCCGACGGCACCGAAGTCGATGCCCTTGCCCGGGGTGAAGTCGGTGCTCGCCAGCATGTCCGCCACGCCGCCGTGCCCCTGGGACCGCAGCCCCTGCAGCGCCTGCTCCTTGGTCAGGCCCTCCGGCATCTCCCGGCCGACGATGCCCGCGAACACCAGGTCCGTGGCCTCGCCGAGGATCTTCGGCCCGACCACCGAGCAGCCGACGCTGCCGACCACGGCCGCGACCATGCCCCACAGCTTCGCCTTCTCCTGCGCCAGCTGCGCCAGCAGGCGCTTGCCCGACCCCTTGAAGTCCAAGGACCTCTGGGGCGAGCCCATCATCATCCGTCCTCCGGGCCCGCTCATGCGGCCTCCGCCTCCGTCAGCTGGGAGAGCACGATCTCCCGGTAGGTCTCGTTGCCGGCCATCAGCTCGTGGTGGCGGCCCTCGCCGACCACCCGGCCCTCGTCGAGGACGATGATCCGGTCGGCGTCGCGGATCGTGGAGACCCGCTGCGCGACGATGACCACCGTCGCCTCCTCCGTCTCACGCGCCAGCGCGGCGCGCAGCGCCGCGTCCGTCGCGTAGTCCAGGGCGGAGAAGGAGTCGTCGAACAGGTAGATCTCCGGGCGCTGCACGAGCGTGCGGGCGATCGCGAGGCGCTGGCGCTGGCCGCCGGAGACGTTCGTGCCGCCCTGGGCGATGGGCGCCTCCAGGCCGCCCTCCAGCGCGGAGACGAACTCCTTGGCCTGGGACACCTCCAGGGCCCGCCACAGCTCCTCGTCGGTCGCGTCGGGGCGCCCGTAGCGGAGGTTGGAGGCGACGGTCCCGGAGAACAGGTACGGCTTCTGCGGGACCATGCCGACCGTCCTGGCCAGCAGCTGCGGGTCCAGCCGGCGCACGTCCTCGCCGTCGACGAGGACCTCGCCGCCGGTCGCGTCGAACAGCCGGGGCACCAGACCCAGCAGCGTGGACTTGCCACTGCCGGTGGAGCCGATCACCGCGGTGATCTCGCCGGGGCGGGCCACCAGGTCGATCCCGCGCAGCACCGACGCCTCGGCGCCGGGGTAGCGGAAGTCGGCGCCGCGCAGCTCCAGCTGCCCGCGCACGGAGAGCGTGCGCACCGGGTCGGCCGGGGGGACCACGCTGGACTCGGTGTCGAGGACCTCCTGGATGCGCTCCGCGCAGACCTCGGCGCGCGGCACCATCATGAACATGAAGGTGGCCATCATCACGGCCATCACGATCTGCATCAGGTAGGCCAGGAAGGCCGTCACCTGGCCGATCTCCATCCCCTGGCTGTCCACGCGCATCGCGCCGAACCAGATGACCGCCACGCTGGAGACGTTCATGACCAGCATGACGACGGGGAACATCAGGGCGAGCAGCCGGCCTGAGGCCAGCGAGACACCGGTGAGTTCGGAGTTGGCGCCGCGGAAGCGGTCCTCCTCGTAGCCGTCGCGGACGAAGGCGCGGATCACGCGGTTGCCGGTGATCTGCTCGCGCAGCACCCGGTTGACCACGTCGAGGCGGACCTGCATCCGGCGGAACAGCGGACGCGTCCTCCAGACGATCGCGCCGACCGAGATGCCCAGCACCGGGACCACGGCGAGCAGGACGCCCGACAGCTGCACGTCCAGGGAGAGCGCCATGGCGATACCGCCGATGCACATGATCGGCGCCGAGGCCATCAGCGTGAAGGTCAGCAGCGCCAGCATCTGGACCTGCTGGACGTCGTTCGTCGTACGGGTGATCAGCGACGGGGCGCCGAACTGGCCCAGCTCGCGGGCGGAGAAGCTCTGCACCCGGTCGAAGACGGCCGCACGGATGTCGCGGCCGAGCGCGGCCGAGGTCCGCGCGCCGAAGTAGACGGCGCCGACGTTGCAGACGAGCTGGACGAGCGAGACACCGAGCATCAGTGCGCCGGAGCGCAGGATGTAACCGGTGTCACCCTTCACGACACCGCTGTCGATGATGTCGGCGTTGAGCGTGGGCAGGTAGAGGCTCGCACTGGTCTGCAGGAGTTGCAGCAGCACCAGTGCGGCGATGTGTTTCCGGTGCGGACGCAGGTACGTTCGCAGAAGTCGTATGAGCACGCGCAGGCTCCGGTCGGCATGATCGAGGGGGTTCACTCCATCTTGTGCCAACCGGAGGCTTGATCCCTACCTCTTTTCGCAAAGCCGGGACAAAAGGAGTAGGCCACTTCGTGCCAAGGTCCCGTTCCTGCCGGAAGCAGGGGGCGCTAGGGGTTGCGCACCGGCCGCGGACCCTGTCACCCGCGCCTCAGAACGCCCCCGGGTGCAGCTGCTCCCGCGTCGTCACGTACTGCTGGCGCACCGCCTGCCAGGCCGCGAACTCCTCGCCCGGCTCGAAGACCTGCGCGGCGGGCGCCGGCCAGAGCGGAGGCGTGTGCGGGGCGAGCGTGCCCTGCTGCACCCCCAGCGTCCACGCCGCCTGCCGGGCCGCACCCAGCGCCGCGTAGTCCGCCGGCGCGGGCACGACGACCTGCGTCCCGAACAGCCCCGGCGCGGCGGCCTGTACGGCGGGCAGCTCGGCGACGGCACCCAGCAGGAACACCCGCCGGATGCCCACGCCCCGGTGCCGCAGCACGTCCAGGGCGTCCACCAGCCCGCACAGCATCCCCTCGAAGGCGGCCCGCGCCAGGTGTTCCGGCTTCATCGAGTCCCGGCGGAGCCCCGACAGGGTCCCGGCGGAGTGCGGCAGGTGCGGCGTGCGCTCTCCCTCCAGGTACGGCAGCAGCACGAGCCCGTGTGCACCCGGCGTCGACTTCAGCGCGAGCGCGCTCAGCCCCTCCAGGTCGGTGCCCAGCATGTCGGCGGTGCCGCGCAGGGCCCGTACCGCGTTGGAGGTGTTCACCACCGGCAGGTGCATGCCGCCCGCGTCGGCGAGGGCGGTGATCAGGCCACCCGGCTCCACCAGGGCCTCGTGGTGCACGGCCATCACCGAACCGGTGGCGCCGAGCGAGACCACCGCGTCCCCGGGGCCCAGGCCCAGCCCGAGCACCGCGGCCGTGGTCTCCCCGGTCCCGGCGGAGATCAGCAGCCCCTCCGGGGTCATCCCGGCGGCGTCGCACGGACCGAGCACCTCGGGCAGCAGCGCCTGGTGCCCGAGCGCCAGCTCGACCAGGTCGGGGCGGTAGGAACCGGTGGCCGCCGACCAGTACCCGGTCCCGGAGGCGTCCGCCCGGTCGGTGGTGCGCCGGGCGGGCCGGCCCAGCAGCTGCCAGACCAGCCAGTCGTGCGGGGACATCAGCACCGCGGTCCGGCGCGCGGCCTCGGGCTCGTTGCGGGCCATCCAGGCGAGCTTCACGATCGGCTGCGCGGGGTGCGGGACCGAGCCCACGGCCGCCGCCCAGGCGGCCTTGCCGCCGAGCGCGCCGACCAGGTCGGCCGCGGCGACCTGCCCGCGCCGGTCGTTGCCGACCAGGGCGGGCCGGACCAGCCCGCCCTGTGCGTCCAGCGCCAGCAGGCCGCGCCGCGCCGAGACCCCGATGGCCTGGACGCCCTCCAGCAGCCCGCCGCCGGCGGCCTCGCCCAGGGAGAGCAGCCAGGCCTGCGGGTCGGTCTCGTGGGCGACCGCCTCGCCGGCGGACTGCGGATGGGGTGCGTAGCCCTGGCGCAGTACGGCGCCCGTGTCCGTGTCACAGACGACGATGCGAGTGAAGGTGGAAGAGCTGTCCAGCCCGGCGACTATCCCCATGCGGAGAATTCTGCCCCACCGGACGGCCCTCCCAGGAGGGTCAGGTGTTGCTGGTCCCCCACTCGTCCTCGTACCCCTGCCCCCGCTCCCGCAGCCCCGGCACCCGCCGAGCCACGGAGGACGGCAGCGCGCCGCCGACTTTGTCGCCGACGGCGGCGAAGGCCTTCCCGGCGAACGCCCGCCCGTTCTGCCCCGCCGTCTCGGCGGCGTTGCGCACCACCGGGTTCTGCGCGACCCGCCGCGCGGACTTCTTCATCCCCTCGTACCGCTCGCGTCCCGCGGCCGTTCCCACCACGTAGCCGAGGGCCACCCCGGCGAGGAACGTGACCTTGTACCGCATGCCTGCCACCCTTCGTCGTGTCGGTGCCCGGCCGGCTGGCGATACCGATTGGCGGAGCACCCCCCTGCTTGCGCTAATCTATGACTCGCAACGGGCGCTCGCCCCCCGGCAAGGCCGGAGGTGGGCTGTTCGTGGCACCGCAGCAATCCCCTGTAGCTCAATTGGCAGAGCAGCCGGCTGTTAACCGGCAGGTTACTGGTTCGAGTCCAGTCGGGGGAGCGCGGTCCCCTGTAGCTCAATTGGCAGAGCAGCCGGCTGTTAACCGGCAGGTTACTGGTTCGAGTCCAGTCGGGGGAGCAGGAAGAGAAGAGGACCCGGTCGGGTCCTCTTTCTTTTTGCCCCGGACCTGGAACCGGGCAGCCGTCAGCGCGGTCTCTCTGAACATGCGAAGCCGATCATGCGAGGCAACCGAAGCAGGAGATCGTATGAGCGGCTATGCTGCGGCAGACGGCGCGCACACATGTACGCGCCACGCCGTGAAGGGGCGGTAGCTCAGCCGGTTAGAGCAGCGGACTCATAATCCGTCGGCCGTGGGTTCGAGTCCCACCCGCCCCACCACGAGGCCCGAGGGCCGCAGGAACGATTCACCTGCGGCCCTCGGGCTTTTTCCGAGGCGTCCAAAGCCGTTGGACGCGGCGATCCGGGCGTTGCTACGTTGAGACGCATGTCGAGCCCCGAGGCGGACAGAGGTGAGCCACCGGTGATCCGGCCGCCGATCTCGGCGTCTCCCTCCCGGCCGTCGGCTCGCTCACCTCGGCCTTCGCCGTCGGCATGATCGTCGGCGCACCGCTGGTCGCGGTGCTGAGCCTGCGGTGGCCGCGCCGCCGGGCGCTGCTCGCCTTCCTCGTCACCTTCCTCCTCGCCCACGTCGTCGGCGCCCTCACCCACAGCTTCGAAGTCCTCTTCGTCACCCGGGTGGTCGCCGCACTGGCCGACGCGGGCTTCCTCGCCGTCGGCCTCGCGACCGCGGCGAGCATGGCCGGACCCCAGGCCAAGGGCCGGGCGACCTCGGTCCTGCTCAGCGGCGTCACCCTCGCCTGCGTCGTGGGCGTCCCCCTGGGCGCCGTACTGGGCGAGGTCCGGGGCTGGCGCTCGGCCTTCTGGGGCGTCGCGATCATCTCCGCCCCCGCGGTGCCCGCGGTGCTGCGGTCGGTGCCGGCGACGTCCGTCGACCCCGCCGCGCCCGGCGTCCGCAGGGAACTCGGGGCGCTCCGTACACCCCGGCTGGTCGTCACGCTCGCGCTCGGGGCACTGGTCAACGGAGCGACGTTCTGCTCCTTCACGTACCTCAGCCCCGTCATCACCAACGTGACCGGCCTGAGCTCGGGTTGGGTGCCCGTCACGCTGGCGCTGTTCGGCATCGGATCCTTCGTCGGCGTCAACATCGGCGGCCGGCTGGCCGACACCCGGCCCGGCCAGGTGCTGGCGGTCGGCGGCGCGGTCCTGCCGGTCGGCTGGCTGGTCTTCGCGCTCACGGCCGGAAACCCGGTCGTGGCGCTGCTCCTCGTCTTCGTCCAGGGGGCGCTCTCGTTCGGCGTGGGCTCCACGCTGATCGCCCAGGCCCTCTACACGGCGTCGGACGCCCCCACGCTGGCCGGCGGCTTCGCCACCGCCGCGCTCAACGTCGGTGCCGCCGCCGGGCCCGCCCTGGGGGGTCTCGCCCTGGGCGCCGAACACGGCTACCGCTCGCCCCTGGTGGTGAGCGCCGTGCTCGTCGCCACCGCCCTCGTCCTGGCGGGCGCGGCCCGGGCCGCCGGGGTCACCGCGCGCGAGCCCGCGGCCGAGCCGGCGGTCCGGGCCGGTTCCTGACCGCCGGTCCGCGTCGGCCGCAGGTGCGGGGATCGGCACCTGCGGCCCCGGACGTGGCCGGTCAGGCCTTCTCGGTCTCCTCCACCAGGTGGCGCAGCACGTCCGTCAGGTCCTGGCGGCGTGCGTACGCCGCCCGCTGCCGCGCCGCGCCCGAGCCGTCGCGCAGCAGTCCGCCCAGGGTCCGCGCCGCGTGGTCCAGGTCGCCGGCGGCGGCCAGGTCGGGGGCGACCAGGTCGAGCAGGGCCTCCGCCAGGTCGGCCGCCGGGAGCTCGGCACCCGTGTACGGGTCCAGGCCGAAGCCCTCCAGGCCGTCGTGCGCCGCCCGCCAGCGCGCCAGCCGCAGCACCTCGTCCCGTACGGGCAGCTCGGGCCGCTGCTCCGCGATGTCGCGCAGCGCCGAGGAGACCAGGGCGCGGCCGAGCTCCGCCTGGAGCACGGCCGTGTCGATGTCCGGGGACATGTCGGGCGCCCGGATCTCGAGCGTGGGCCAGTTCCCGGAGGGGCGGAGGTCCCAGTAGACCATCTTGGTGTCCAGGGCCGCCCCGGAGCCGAGCAGGGTCTGCACGGAGCGCCGGAAGTGGGCCGTGGACGGGAAGTGCGGGGGCGGGCCCGCCGAGGGCCAGCCCGCCCAGGCCATCGCCCGCCAGCTGGAGTGGCCGGTGTCACGGCCGCCCCAGAAGGGGGAATTGGCCGCCAGCGCGATCAGCGTGGGCAGCCAGGGGCGGACCCGGTTGGACACCGCCACGGCCGTGTCCACGTCGAGGGTGCCGATGTGGATGTGCCGGCCGCAGCTGACCAGGGTGTCGGTCAGCGCGCCGAACCGGCGGTGCTGCTCGCGCTGGCGCGGCTCGTCGTCGGTCAGGTGCAGCGGCCCCTCGACCGCCACGACGGGCGACGGGGCGGCCAGCAGCCGGCAGCCGTGCTCGCGGGCCGCCGCCGCGAGGGTCCGCCGCAGGGCGGCGAGCTCCTCGCGCAGGGTGATCGCCGAGTCGGCGACCGGGGTGGAGATCTCCACCTGGTACCGGGTCCCCTCGGGGTGCAGCTGCTGGGGCAGCCCGGCCGCGGTGGCCAGGACGCGGGGCGCGGCCGGGACCACCCGTAACGTGCGGTCGTCGACGAGCAGGAACTCCTCCTCGACCCCGACCGTGAGGGGGGTGGTGACACCGCTCGCGGTGCGCAGGCTGGGGCCCGCGGGGCCGGTGTCACTGGTGCTCGTGGTGCTGTTGCCAGGATCGATCACTACGCCTCCCTGGACGTACGAGTCTTTCATCATGAGCCGAACAGGCGGCCACGGGGCAACGCCGATCCGGTCAAATGTCGGGTGATAATGGCGAGTTAGCGGCAAGACCGCTCCCGTCCTGAAACCCCCGGTCCGGGTGGGTCGTACGTTGCGCGTGTGTGAGGGCCCCATGAACCCCCGTGAACCCGTCCCCGGCTCCAGAGGCGCCCTAGACCGTGCTGGTTACCATCCCGTGTGACTGGTATTGCCTCCCCGCCCCGACCGAAGCGACGCATCTTCGCCGACCTGACCCCGCTGCGCACCTCCGCCCACTACAGACGGCTGTGGGTCGGCGGCACCATCTCCTGGATGGGCCAGGCCATGACCGCCCTGGCGATCTCGCTCCAGGTCTACGAGATCACCGGCTCCAGCTTCTCCGTCGGCCTCGTCGGTCTCTTCTCGCTGGTCCCGCTGGTCGTCTTCGGCCTGTACGGCGGTGCCATCGCGGACACCGTGGACCGGCGCAAGCTGGGCCTGCGCAGCCAGGTCGGGCTCACGGTGCTGTCCTCCGGCCTGGCCGCCGCCGCGCTGCTCGACTACCACCAGGTCTGGCTGCTCTACACGGTCGTCGCCCTCCAGGCGGTCTGCGGGGCGCTGAACGGGCCCGCCCGCTCGGCCATGATCCCCAAGCTGCTGCCGCCCGAGCAGCTCCCCGCCGCGAACGCGCTGGGCTCCGTCACCATGACCTCCGGGACCATGCTGGGCCCCGTGCTCGGCGGGCTGATCGTCGGCTGGTGGGGCTATCAGGCGGCCTACCTGATCGACGCCGTCACCTTCATCGCCGCCCTGTACGCCATGTGGCGGCTGCCCTCGATGCTGCCCGAGCCCCTGCCGGAGGGCCGCAAGGGGCGGGCCTCGGTACTGGACGGGCTGCGCTTCCTCGGCACCCGGCCCAACATCCGGATGAACTTCTTCTCCGACATGGCCGCGATGATCTTCGCCCAGCCGAAGGCGCTGTTCCCGGCCATCGCCGTCCTCTGGTACGGGGGCGACGCCAAGACCGTCGGCCTGCTGGTCGCCGCCCCCGCCGTGGGTGCGCTGCTCGGCGGGGTGTTCTCCGGCTGGCAGGGGCGGATCCGGCGGCACGGCCTGGCGATCCTGCTGTCCGTCGCGGCGTGGGGGCTGGCCATCGCCGTGTTCGGGCTGACCCGGAACCTGTGGCTGGGGCTGTTCTTCCTGGCCCTGGCCGGCTGCGCCGACACCATCTCGATGGTGTTCCGCTCCACGATGATGCAGGCCGCGACCCCGGACGGGATGCGGGGCCGGCTCCAGGGCGTGTACATCGTGGTCGTCGCGGGCGGACCCCGGCTCGGGGACTTCCTGGCCGGCACCGTCGCCGACCTCACCTCCCCGGCGGTCGCCATCACGGGCGGCGGGCTGGCCTGCGTGGTCGTGCTGGGGCTGCTGGCCGCGCGGTGGCGCTCGTTCGCCCGGTACGACGCGCGGTCACCGCAGGCCTAGCCAGGGGGTACTGGGGGCCCTTTGTGAACGGGAGTTGGCGGCTTCGTTGCCGGACCGCCTCCTTCCCTTCCCCTTTCTTTCGATTCGCCATATGACAGTTCGGCAGCCCCCCTCCGTCTCCGAACCGGTCGTGGACGCAGCGATGCGTCGACGCAGCGATGTGTTGACGCAGCGATGCGTCGAAAAGAAGGAAAGGCCTCCATGCGCCGCCGCCTCCGTATCCTCGTCCCCACCGCGACGGCCGCCGTCGCCCTCTGCACCCTGCTCGCCCCCACCGCGGGCGCGGCGGCTGCGGGGGACCGGGCCTGCTCCCCGTACATGTCCGTCGCCGGCTACTCGGACTCGCTGGACAAGGCCCAGCTCGACGGGAAGCTCGTCGGCGGCATCTCCGGGCTCGCCGCCGACCGGGACGGGACGGTCCTCGCGGTCTCCGACAAGTCGGCGCTGTACCGGCTGGAGGTGGCGGCGGGGGACACCCCGGCCGCCACCGCCACCGCACGGCTGCCGCTCACCGACGGCGCGGGCAAGGTGCTCGACTCGGAGGCGGTCGTCGTCGACCGCGACGGGACCTACCTCGTCACCGACGAGACCACCCCGGCCGTCCGCCGCTACGACCGCGGCGGCCGGGTCCTGGCCACCCTGCCGGTCCCGCCGGCGTTCCGGATCGCGCCCGAGGGCAGGGCGACGGCCAACCAGACCTTCGAATCGCTCACCCTCCTCCCCGGCGGACACACCCTCGTCGCCGCCCTGGAAGGCCCGCTGGCCGGGGACGGCAAGGACGGGCAGGGGCGCACCCTCCAGCGGATCCAGACCTGGGAACGGCGCCGCGACGGGCAGTTCGTCCTGGGCCGGCAGTACGCCTACCCGGTCGACGCCGGCCACGGGATCGCCGAGCTCGCGGCGGTCCGGGACGGACGGCTGATCGTCCTCGAACGGGGCTTCACCCGCGAGTTCAAGATCACGGCCCGGCTCTACGCGGCCGACCCCCTGGGCGCGAGCGACACCTCGGGGACCGAGACCCTGACCGAGGGCGGAGCGGGGCTGCGTCCGGTGCGCAAGGCCCTGATCGGGGACTTCGACACCTGCCCGACGCTGGGAGCGCCGTCGAAGCTCCCGCAGAACCACCCCCTCGTCGACAACATCGAGGGCATGACCGTCCTCGGCCACGACGGCGCGGGCCGCGTCCGGCTGCTGCTGGCCAGCGACGACAACGAACTCCCGCAGCAGATCACCCGGCTGTACCGGGTGGACGTACGGCTCCCGGCGCGGCGGCCGTAGGTCCGGCGGCCCGCCCACTGGTGCACGGACCCCGTACCGGGCTTGAGTGGACGTACGTCGACGTCAACGACGACGCCGATCGGATGGGATGGGATGGGGGTGGGGGCATGGCCGCCAGGACGCTTCGGGTGCTCGCGTGGGTGATGGGTCTCGCGTGTACGGCCATCGGACTGTTCCACGTGGTCGCGGGGAACCTCGCGATCCCGGGCGCGACCGACGCCGGCCCCACCGTGGACAGCCTCGGCAGGTTCCTCGGCGCGGTGTTCGCCGGGTACGGGGCGGCCTGGCTGTGGGCCGTCCGCCAGGACCCGGTCCCGGCGCGCGTGGTGCGGTGGCTGGCGGCGGTGTTCCTGCTGGGGGCCGCGGGACGGCTGCTGTCCCTGGCCGTGCACGGGTGGCCGCACTGGTTCCAGGTGGTGCTGACCGTGATCGAGCTGGTCCTGCCGCCGGTCTTCCTCCGGCTGGCGGACGCCGACGATCGGGCGTTCCGGGGGCGGCGGGGCGGGGGAGCGGAGGCGGCGGCTGCGGGGGAGGGGTGAAGGGGGTGCGCGGTCCGTGGGCCATGGGCCGTGGTCCGTGGTCCGTGGGCTAAGGCTTCGGGGCCACGACGCCCCGGGCCACGCCGAGCTCGACCAGGTCCTGCGGCCGGATGCGCAGCTGGTCCGCCGTGGCCGGGGCCTCCTCGGGCGGCCGCTTGAGGATGGCCGCCGCCAGCTCCGGGGCGATGACGGAGAAGTAGCTGTCGGGGGTCACCCAGGTGTTCCCGGGCGCCGCCAGGGCGAGCGCCCCGCCCGAGCCGCCCTCGCCGATCAGCAGGGTCGTCACCGGGACGGTGGCCGCCGCGACCGCCGCGAAGCAGTCCGCGATGGCCGGGCCGGCACCCGCGTGCTCGGCGGCGGCGTCGTTGGCCGCGCCCGGGGTGTCGACCAGGGTGAGCACCGGGATCCCGAGCCGGTCCGCGAGCCGGATCACCCGGGCGGCCGTCCGGTAGCCCGCCGGGCGGGTGGCGGTGCCGCACTGGGCGGCGTACGCCACCGCCCGGCCCTCCCGCAGCCCGAACCCGCACAGCATTCCGGCGTCGAAGGCCCCGGCCCGGTCCCCGCGCAACGGCATCCGCAGCGCGAAGTACGCGTCCAGGTACGCCTGCGCGCGGGGCCGCCCGGGGTGCCGGGCCTGCCGGACGGCGTCCCAGCCGGTCAGCGGTGGCGTCACGCCGCCCAGCGCGGCCGGGGGCTCGACCGGCCCGGCGGCCCGGGGCGCGGCCAGCACCCGCAGCCAGTCCCCGACCGCCCCGGGCAGCTCCGCCGGAGGGACGACGGCGTCCACGTGCCCGGCGCCGTACTGCCCCTCGGCGGTGTAGGCCGCCGGATCGGCGTCGGCCGGCCGCACCCGGGACCCCGCGAAGCCGACCTGCGCCCCGGGCAGCGCCAGCACCACGTCGGCGCCCGCCCCGAGGGTGGCCCACCCGCCGCCGGTGGTGGGGTCGCGCAGCACCGCGATCTGCGGGAGCCCGGCGGCCCGGGTCAGCACGCACTGGCGGGCCACCCGCTGGAGCTGCGCCAGCGCGAGCATCCCCTCCTGCATGCGGGAGCCGCCGGTGGCGATCAGGGAGACCAGCGGCAGCCGGCGCTCGCGGGCGTGCGCGTACGCGGCCTCCAGCCGGTCACCGGTACGGCGGCCGAGGCTCCCGCCGAGGAACCCGAACTCGAAGGAGACGACGACCGCTTCGAACCCGCCGACCCGGGCGGTCCCGGTCACCACGGACTCCCGCTCCCCGGTCCTGGCACCGGCCCGCGCCAGCGAGGCGTCGTACCCGGCCCAGCCGAGGGGCCCGTCGTCATCGGGATACTCCGCACACGGCGCGGGCAACTCCGCGAAGCTCCCGGGGTCGGAGAGGGCGGCGATGGCGGCACGGGCCGAGAGACGGGTCGTCACGGGGCCAGGGTAGGCGGTGGGGGCGGCGGTTGGGGCCTCGCGGCGGGAGCCCGCCATCTCCCCCTCGAGGCGTCGGGGGCCGGGCGGTGGTTGCCCACCCGCCTCCCCGGGTGCGGGGCGGTGGGTGGGCGGCGTCTCGGCGGGCGGTGACGGACAGTGGGGCGGGGCCAGGAAGGTCGGGACTTGAGCTGGGCTCCCTCAGAGAGGGTTGGGGGGTTCCCGTCAGTCTCATCGTCCTTCCGCGTCGGGCCGGTCAGTCAAGAGCGCTCCTTCGTCGCGTCGCTACGCGATGTCGCTGCGCTCCACTCTTGACAGCCCGACCCGCCACGAAAAGCCGAAGACTGCCGGGAACCCCCCAAAGGAACGGGACGGATGTTCCCAGGACATGCGGCGGGATCAGGGATCAGGCGGGGTCGTCGGGGGCCGCCTCGCCGGGCATCCGGGCCGACATAGGCAGCAATCGGTGCCGGGCCGCTCCACGCGTCAGATCGCTACGCGCTCCTCATTTCTCGGCGTCCGACGGCCGTCTGGGGCTGATACCTGCAAGAAATGCCGACCAGAGAGGCATCCGGGGCCGGTGGGCGCAACAGATCGCTACGCGCTGCCCTGCTCTCGGCGTCCGCCAGCCGCCTTGGGCCGGTCATAGGCGGGTTGAACGTTCTCGACGGCGGTGGTGAATTCGCGGCCGGATGCGCCCCGAATGTATGCGAGTTCCTTCCAGTACGTGTGGGTGGGGGAGTCCGAGACGTCTTCGTTGATCACGGCCATCAGTTCACCCTCGGCGCCCGATGCGATGTCGCGGACCCGGCGGCGGAGGAGGCGGTGGGGGACGTATTCGTACCGCTCAGTCATCGGACGGCTCCTGCATCGAGGCGATGAAACGCTTCCAGCCGGACCAGGCGCGGGCGAGGAGCGCCGGGCTGAGTTCAGGCATGTCCTCCGGGCCCAGCCTGGGGGTGTCCGGCGAGTCAGTGCTGTCAGAAGTCACGGTCGGGTCCTCCGGATTCACAGGGCATGTAGTCGAGTCCCTCGTGCGAGTGGCCCGTGTAGAGGATCTGGTGACAGTGCGTACAAGCTCGACATCCGGGGGGTAATCTCACGGTGAGATGTCTTTCCATCTCGCTTGTAGATGACGGGAGTAGCCGACCGTGGCCACACCGCTCGTTCCGGTTTCCCTGCCCGATTGGGCGTGGGAGCGGGCAGACGTACGTCAGGCTCTTCGCGGGCGTGATGTGGGAGCCGTGTTCCGGTACGTGCAGCAGTTCGGTGGGGCCAGTCAGGCACGCATTGCGGCCGCAGTCGGGATGACGCAGGCGCGGGTGAACGAGATCATCAATCGTCGCCGTGAGGTGTCGCGTCTCGATGTGTATGAGCGGATCGCTGACGGACTGAACATGCCGGACGACGCCCGGCACCTCCTCGGGTTGGCGGCCGGGCGCGAGCGGCGCTCCGGTGGAGCCGCGTTCGATCTCGCGGCATTCCCGGAGGTGGTGCGGGTCTACTCGGCGCAGGCATCGGCCAAGGAAGAGATTCAGCAGCAGGTTCGGGCCGCGAGGGAACTGGACGTTCTCGCCGTGCGTGGTCTCGGCCTCGTCGGCCTGAAGGGCTCGATGTTGCGACCTCACCTTGTCCGGCAGGACGGTGGCCTACGTGTGCGGGTGCTATTGCTGGACCCGGAGGCGCCGGCCCTCGCGTTACGTGCCGCCGAGATCGGAGAGTCGGCGGAATCGCTCGCCAGTGGTGTGCGGCTGGCCGAGGCCAGGCTGCGTGAGCTTGCCGAGATCTGTGACATCGAGGTGTACAGGTACGGCATGCTGCCGACATGGCGGTTGATCCGTGCTGACTCCACCCTGTTCGTCGGGGCCTTCGACGAGGGCTGGGAAGGACATGAGTCCGCCACCTACAAGGTGATGCAGACTTCGCACGGCCCGTTGTTCAGGGGCTTTCAGCGCATGTTCGAGGCTATTGCCGCAGGTGCCGAGCGCACGATCTGAGAGGAGACGGCCAATGATCGAAGCGGAGCTGAAGGCACGTGTCCACGCGCCGCAGGAGACGTTGCGACGGCTGGACGAACGGGCCGAGGGCCGGGTCGAGGTGTATCGGGACACCTACTACGACACCGTGGCCGGAGCGCTCGAAGCGCGGGACGAGGAACTGCGCGTGCGGACCGTGCACGGTTCCGACGACACCCGCACCGTACTGACCTACAAGGGTGCCCGCGTCGACGAGGAATCCGGCTCCAAGCCCGAACACGAGACCCGGGTCGAGGACGCCGAGGCCGTCCACGCGACCCTGCGCGGCCTCGGCTACGTGCCCGCCATCGCGTTCGAGAAGAGGTGCAGGAACTACACCTTCCTGGCCCGAGGCCGCCAGATGCTCGCCACCCTGGTTCGCGTCCCCGAACTGGACGGCACCTTCATCGAGCTGGAGACCCAGGTGGAGGAGAAGGACCTGCCTGCAGCCCTCGACGACATCAGGACTGTCCTTGCTGAACTGGGCATCGGCCCGGAAGCCGTGACAAACGAGCTGTACACGATGTCGGTCAAGGCCCAACGCTTGAGCGAACAGAAGAAGAGGGCGTGAGCGTACCGCCGAACGGGTCAACGCCAGCCCCGGATGCCTCTCTGGTCGGCATTTCTTGCGGGTATCAGCCCCAGACGGCCGTCGGACGCTGAGAAATGAGAAGCGCGTAGCGATCTGATGCGTGAGGCGGCCCGGCATCGATTGCTGCCCATGTCGGCCCGGATGCCCGGCGAGGCGGCCCCCGACGACCCCGACTGGTCCCTGATCCCGCCGCATGTCCATTGATCCTCCGTCCCGTTCCTTTGGGGGGTTCCCGGCAGTCTTCGTTTTTCCGTGGCGGGACGGTCTGTCAAGGGTCGCCGCAGGCGATCGCGAAGCGACGCGACGAAGGAGCGCCCTTGACAG
>NZ_JBHVUQ010000140.1:0-20978 GCF_042884105.1 Streptomyces sp. NPDC058157 | reverse complement strand
GTCTGGGGGCGGAGCCCCCAGGGGGCCGGGGCGGAGCCCCGGAGAACAGGTGAAGGGCGGGGCGGGGAGACAGCCACGCGCAGCGGAGCCCCAAGGGCGGGGCCGGGGGCGGGTCGGTACCTGAGAGAATGGCGGCATGGCTTCTGACCGTCCCCGCGCTCTCTCCGGCATCCAGCCCACCTCCGGCTCGTTCCACCTCGGGAACTACCTCGGAGCGATCCGCCAGTACGTCGCCCTCCAGGAGACGCACGACGCCTTCTACATGGTCGTCGACCTGCACGCGATCACCATGCCGCAGGATCCCAAGGACCTCCGCGCGAACACCCGCCTCTCCGCCGCGCAGCTGCTCGCCGCCGGGCTGGACCCCGAGCGCTGCACGCTTTTCATCCAGAGCCACGTCCCCGAGCACGCGCAGCTCGCCTGGGTCATGAACTGCATCACCGGCTTCGGCGAGGCCAGCCGGATGACCCAGTTCAAGGACAAGTCCGCCAAGGGCGGGGTCAACAGCGCCAGTGTCGGCCTGTTCACGTACCCGATCCTCCAGGTCGCCGACATCCTGCTCTACCAGGCGAACGCCGTCCCCGTCGGTGAGGACCAGCGCCAGCACGTGGAGCTGACCCGCGACCTCGCCGAGCGGTTCAACCACCGCTACGGCCAGACCTTCACCCTCCCCGCCGCGCACATCGTCAAGGAGGTCGCGAAGATCTACGACCTCCAGGACCCGTCGATCAAGATGTCGAAGTCCGCGTCCTCCCCGAAGGGTCTGATCAGCCTCCTCGACGAGCCCAAGGCCACCGAGAAGAAGATCAAGAGCGCGGTCACCGACACCGAGGCCGAGATCCGCTTCGACGCCGAGAACAAGCCCGGCGTCAGCAACCTGCTAACGATCTACTCCACCCTCACGGGCGAGTCGATCCCCGCCCTGGAGGCCGCGTACGAGGGCAAGGGCTACGGTGCGCTCAAGACCGACCTGGCCGGTGTGATGGTCGACTTCGTCACACCCTTCAAGCAGCGCACCCAGGAGTTCCTGGACGACCCCGAGAGCCTGGACGCCGTGCTGGCCAAGGGCGCGGAGAAGGCCCGGGCGGTCGCCGCCGAGACCCTGGCGCAGGCCTACGACCGCATCGGATTCGTCCCCGCCAAGCACTGACGGGTCCTGGGCCCCTGGCGGCCGAGGGGGTGCTGCCGCCACACTGAGGCGGCAGCACCCGATGCGAGCACACCACACAGCCAACGCGCGGAGGAGATCACGTGGGGACCGTAACGCTCGGCGTTTCGATCGCGGTCCCGGAGCCGTACGGCAGCCAGCTCCAGCAGCTGCGCGCCGGCTTCGGGGACGCCGCCGCGCACGGCATCCCCACGCACGTGACCCTCGTGCCGCCCACCGAGGTGGAGGCCGACCGGCTGGCGGCGATCCGCGCGCACCTCGCCGAGGTCGCCCGCTCCTTCCCCTCCTTCGCGATGCGACTGGAGGGGACGGGAACCTTCCGGCCCCTCTCGCCGGTCGTCTTCGTCCGGCTCGCCGAGGGCGTCGAGGGCTGCACCAGCCTCCAGGGCCGCATCCGCGACCCCGAGGGCCCCATCAGCCGCGAGCTGGCCTTCCCGTACCACCCGCACGTCACGGTCGCCCACGGGATCTCCGAGGAGGCGATGGACCGGGCCTTCACCGAGCTGGCCGACTACGCCGCCGGCTGGCAGTGCCAGGGCTTCGCCCTCTACGAGCAGGGCTCGGACGGGGTCTGGCGCAAGCTCCGCGAGTACCCCTTCGGCACCGCCGCGACCGCCGTCCCGGCGCAGTCGGGTCCGGCCTCCGCCGACACCGCCATACGGCGGTCCTGACGCGAAGGCCGCGGGCCCCGGAACACGCGGTGGGCGTGGAACCGGAGCCTTCGCAGGACCAGGGCGCGGAACGGTCGGGACGACTCGGGACGAAAAGTCACAAACGACGACCGTAGTGCCCGAAAGCGGCAATCCTGGCTATTTCCGGCAGCTCATTTACGGTGGCCCCCATGGACTGGCTGAAGAAACTCCCCGTGATCGGGCCGCTCGTGTCCGCCGTCATGCGGACCCACGCCTGGCGTTCGTACGAGCTCCTCGACCGCGTGCACTGGTCCCGCCTCGCCGCGGCGATCACCTTCATCAGCTTCCTCGCCCTGTTCCCGCTGATCACCGTCGCGGCCGCCGTCGGCGCCGCACTGCTCAGCCAGGACCAGCTCGACCGGCTCCAGAAGAACCTCGGCGAGCAGGTCCCGGGCATCTCCGACCAGCTCGACCTCCCCGGTCTCGTCGCCAACGCCGGCACCGTCGGCCTCGTCGCGGGCGCCCTCCTCCTCTTCACCGGCATCGGCTGGATCGCCTCGATGCGCGACTGCCTGCGCGCCGTGTGGGAGAAGGACGACGAGGACCAGGGCAACCCGGTCGTCCGCAAGGGCAAGGACGCCCTCGTCCTGCTCGGCCTCGGCGGAGCGGCCCTGGCCTCGGCCGCCGCCTCGATCATCGGGTCCACCGCGGTCGGCAAGTTCGCGGAGCTCCTCGGCATTCCGCGCGAGGGCGCGGGCGGCGTGCTGCTGCGGGCCGCGGCCTTCCTCGTCGGCGTCCTCGCGGCCTTCCTGCTCCTGCTCTACCTGCTGAGCCTGCTGCCCGGCGTCGAACCGCCGCGCGCCCGCCTCATCCAGGCCGCGCTGATCGGCGCGGCCGGCTTCGAACTGCTGAAACTGCTGCTCAGCGGCTATATGCGCGGGGTCGCCGCCAAGAGCATGTACGGGGCCTTCGGCGTGCCCATCGCCCTCCTCCTGTGGATCAACTTCACGGCGAAGCTGCTCCTGTTCTGCGCCGCCTGGACCGCGGCCCGCGACGACCAGGAGGAGGGTGTTGCACGGTAGTGACGATTCCTCTATCGATCATGACCGTGTGCTCCGTCAGACTGGGGGCATCGCACAGCGCGGGGCCGAACCGGGGGGCCGGAGGGGGTACCGCGCGAGTCGCGCTTCTTTCGCCACCGCTCTTGCCGTCCCTGGGGGGACCACCATGTCCACTGTCTTCGCATCCGCCGTTTCCGCGCGCCGCCTCGCACTCGGCACCGCCGTCGCCGCCGCGTTCGCCGCCACTCTGCTCACCCCGTCCGTCGCCTCCGCCGCCGACGCCCCGCGCGGCGGCGCAGCGGACTGCGTCGCGTCGACGACCATCCCCTCCCGGTTGGGCGGTATGACGGTCGAGCTGACCAACAGCCTCACGGCCGGCCCGAAGGCCGTGCTCAAGGACGAGGGGGGCAAGGCGGTGGCCACCGTGGACCGTGCCCACCCCGAGGACCTCAGCGTCGGCATGAAGATCAAGAACGCGGCGAGCCTCAGCCCGGTCTTCCTCGACCGCTCCCAGGGCGGTCCGACGCCGTGGCGTGAGACGCCGTTCCCGGCCCTTCCGCACGCCTGCGTGACGATCGGGGAAGGCGCGGACAAGGAGGCCGGCCCGGTCGTCGTCACCGGCAAGTGCTCCGTGTCGCAGGTGGTCCCCTCCGTGTTCGACCGCATGACGGTCCAGCTGACCAACAGCCTCACGGCCGGCCCGAAGGCCGTGCTCAAGGACGAGGAGGGCAAGGCGGTGGCCACCGTGGACCGCGCCCACCCCGAGGACCTCTCCAACGGCATGAAGATCAAGAACGCGGAGACCGCCGGCCCGGTCTTCCTCGACCGCTCCCAGGGCCCGGCGCCGTGGCACGAGACGGCCTTCCCCAAGCTCCCCAAGGGCTGCACGACCGGGAACACCGGCACGGGCACGGGTACGGGTACCGGTGCCGGCACGGGTACCGGGACCGGCACCACGACGACCTCCACGACCAGCACGAACTCCGCGACCACGACGACCGCCACCCAGACCAAGGTCGTCCCGGCCGGCGGTGTGGCCGCGGGTGCCGAGGTCGACGGCGGACAGGACACCGCGATGCTGGCGGGCGGCGCCGCCCTCGCCCTGGCCGGCGCCCTCGGCCTCGGTCACGTGGTCCGTCGCCGCCGCGCCGGGGTCTGACACCGGTGACCGAGCCCAGCGCCGAGGCCGCGGCGGCTCCGCCCGCCCCCGCGGCCTCCCGCCGCAGGCTGCGCTGGATCGCGGCGACGTCGGCGGCCGCGGTGGCCGCCGGCGGCTGGCTGGCCGTCAACGCCGTGCGCGCCGACACGGCGGTGGCCGGCCCCACCCCGTCCGCGCACGTCTCCGCCGCACCGCCCGCACCGGCCACGAGCGTGCCCGGTGCGGCCGCCTCGGCGTCCGCGTCCCCGCCCGCACCGCTGCCCGCCGCGCGGCCCGTGCGGGTGCGCATCCCGGCCGCCGGCGTCGACACCGCACCCGTGCTCGAACTCGGCCTGTCCGCCGACGGGACCGTCCAGGTGCCCTCCGTCGCCCAGGCCGACCGCATCGGCTGGTACCGGGAGGGCGTCACCCCCGGCCAGACCGGACCGGCCGTCCTGATCGGCCACTTCGACACCGCCGAGGGCCCCGCGGTCCTGAAGGACGTGGCGCGGGTGCGCACCGGCGACACCGTCACCGTCGACCGTGCCGACGGCTCCACCGCCGTCTTCGCCGTCCGCGCCCTGGAACAGGTGGACAAGGAGCACTTCCCCACCCAGCGGGTGTACGGCGACACCACCCGTCCCGAACTGCGCGTCATCACCTGCGGCGGCGACCTGCGCGCGGGCCACCGCCCGGACAACATCATCCTCTACGCCGATCTGGTGACGTCCTCCGGAAGCGGGGCTTCTGGCGGTTAGGAGCCCTGGCCCCGGCGGCCGCGCGGCCAGCGGCGGTTGACCGCGTAGGCGCCGGCCGCCAGTACGGCCAGGGCCCCGGCGGCGACGCCGAGCGCGGTGCCCAGGCCGCCGCCGCTCGCCGGCGGGCCGTCCGCCACGGGGGTGTTCTCGTGGGACTTCGCGGGGGAGCCGAAGGGGGTGGTGTCCGCGCTCTTGGGCGGCACCAGCTCGCCGACCGGCTTGACCTTGCCGCTCGCGGCGAAGCCCCAGTCGAACAGCGCGGCGGTCTCCTCGTAGACCGAGTTGAGCCCGCCGCGGTCCGGGTTCATCACCGTGACCAGCAGCTTCTTGTCCCCGCGCTGGGCGGCGCCGGTGAAGGTGGAGCCGGCCATGGTGGTGTTGCCGTTCTTCACCCCGGCGATGCCCTTGTACGGGCTGATCCCGCCGGCGCCGGTCATCAGCCGGTTGGTGTTCTGGATCTCGAAGTACTCGCGCGGCTTGCCCGCCTCCTGCAGGCCCGGGAACTTCGCCTGGGCGGTGCCGCAGTACTCGCGGAAGTCCTGCTTCTGGAGTCCGGAGCGGGCGATGAGGGTGAGGTCGTAGGCGCTGGAGACCTGCTCGGGGGCGTCGTATCCGTCGGGTGAGACCACGTGCGTGTCCAGGGCCTGGAGCTCCTCGGCGTGCGCCTGCATGTCCTTGACGGTCTTGTCGACGCCGCCGTTCATGGCCGAAAGAACGTGCACGGCGTCGTTCCCGGAGCGCAGGAACACCCCGAGCCACAGGTCGTGGACGGAGTAGTCGTGGTCCTCCTTGACCCCGACCAGGCTGCTGCCCGGGCCGACGCCGTCCATGTCCTGGCCGGTGACGTGGTGGACCTGGTCCTTGGGGAGGGCGGGGAGCACGGTGTCCGCGAAGAGCATCTTCAGGGTGGACGCGGGGGGCAGCCGCCAGTGCGCGTTGTGGGCCGCGAGGACCTCGCCGGTCTCGGCGTCGGCCACGATCCAGGACCGGCCGCTGATGTTCGCGGGCAGGGCGGGAGCGCCGGGCAGGAGGTTCACCTGGGTCCCGGGCCGGCCGAGCAGGGCGCCGCCGACCGTGGACATCGACGGCGGCGGGGCGGGAGCCTGCTTCTGCTGCGCCTTCCCGTCCGCCGGCGCGGGCGGAGCCGTCGCGGCACGCGCGGTCGAGGACGGGACGAGCACCGCCGGAACCAGCAGGGCGGCGGAAAGGACCGTCAGCGCGGTCTTCTTGGCAGACACGCAGGTGAACGTACCTGCCGATGAGCCGACCGGCGTCGCGGACCGGCCAACCGTGGCGAACCACCCCCGGGACGGCCCACCCCGCCGCGTCCGTCCTGGGGACGAATCCGATACTGGGGACATGAAACTCAGCCGCACCGCGTCCTGGTTCCTCGCAGCGTTCGGAGCTTGGTCCTGGGTGATCTGGTCCACGTTCGTCAAGAACCTCTTCAATGACGCCAGCGGTCTGGCTTTCGATGACGGTCGGCCCACTGCGTACTTCTGGGTCCACCTCCTCCTCGCGGTGACCTCCTTCCTCCTGGGGACGGCCGTCGGTGTGATCGGGTTGCGTAGCCTGCGCGTACTGCGGCGTGCATCACGATGACCGTGTTTGTGGTGATTGTTGCGGTCGTCGCGGTCCTCGCGCTGCTGGGGCTGGTCCATCGGTGGCTGTGGGTGCGGCTGGTCCGTGACACCACCCGCCCGGGCGGGCCCGCGCGGCGGGCCGGGACGGTCCTGGCGTTCGCGCTGCCGCTGCTGTCGCTGGCCGCCCTGCTCGCGGGCCGGGCCGGCGCCCCGTTCTGGCTCCAGCGGGTGGTGGCCTGGCCGGGCTTCATGTGGCTCGCGGTGCTGCTGTACCTGACGCTGGCGATGCTGGTGGCGGAACCCCTCCGCCGCGTGTGGCTCCGCCGGATCGCCCGGAACACCGCCGCCGGGGCGGCGGCCGCCACCGCCGCCCCGGCCACGGATGCCGCGCCCGGCGGCGGCCTCGCCGCGCAGCCGCCGCCAGGTCCGGACGGGCCCCGGCCGAAGGAAGGGGCGGGGAGGGGAACGGCCCCGCAGGGTCCCGCCGCGCCGGAGGCCGACGCCCCGGCGCCCGAGGCCGTCCCGGCGACGGCAGCGGTCCGTGTGCAAACCCCGGCGGGGACGGCCGCGTCGCAGCCCGCGGTTGCCGGGGCGGGAACGGCCCCGCAGGGCCCCGAGGCCGCGGGCGGGGTGACGCGGCGGGTGTTCGTCGCGCGGACGCTCGGTGGGGTCGCCGTCGCCGCCGCCGGGGTGACCGTGGGGAACGGGGCGTACGGGGTGCTGCGCGGGCCGCGCGTCAAGCGGGTGCAGGTGCCCCTCGCCCGGCTGCCCCGCGCGGCCCACGGCTTCCGGATCGCCGTCGTCAGCGACGTCCACCTCGGCCCGATCCTGGGCCGCGCCCACACCCAGCGCATCGTCGACACCGTCAACCGCACCCAGCCCGACCTCATCGCCGTCGTCGGGGACCTCGTCGACGGCAACGTCCACGACCTCGGCCCCGCCGCCGAACCCCTGCGCCAATTGCGCTCGCGCCACGGCAGCTTCTTCGTCACCGGCAACCACGAGTACTTCTCCGGCGCCCAGCAGTGGGTCGACCACGTCCGCGAACTCGGCCTGACCCCGCTGGAGAACGCCCGCCGCGAGCTGCCCCACTTCGACCTCGCCGGGGTCAACGACGTGCAGGGGGAGAAGGAGGGCAAGGGCCCCGACTTCCAGGCCGCCCTCGGCGACCGCGACCGCTCCCGCGCCTCCGTGCTCCTCGCCCACCAGCCGGTCGTGATCGACGAGGCCGTGCGCCACGGCGTCGACCTCCAGCTCTCCGGCCACACCCACGGCGGCCAGCTCTGGCCCGGCAACTACCTCGCCGAACTCGCCAACCCGACCGTCGCGGGCCTGGAGCGGTACGGGGACACCCAGCTGTACGTCTCCCGGGGCGCGGGCGCCTGGGGGCCGCCGGTCCGGGTCGGCGCGCCGTCCGACATCACGGTCGTCGAACTCGCCTCATACCACACCTGACGGCCGGCGACCGGGACAAAACGCCCCTTCCCGTGGCCGGATTTCCGTGATTGGCTGGCCGACGGCCGTCCGATAGTCGGATCGACGGTTCGTATGACGGGGATTCAAGGGGCTGGGGATGGCGATGGGGTCTGTCCGCACGAAGGTCATCGCGGTCGGGCTGGTCCTCGCCGCCGCGGGCGGGGTGGCCGCCTGGAAGCTGCTGCCCCTGGGCGAGGAGAGCCACGGCGCCATCCGGGTCGGGACCACCGACGCCGTCTCCGCCCTGGACCCGGCCGGGGCTTACGACGCCGGCTCCTGGGCGCTGTACAGCAACGTCTACCAGTCGCTGATGACCATCAAGTCCGGCTCCGACACCCCGGTCCCGGACGCCGCGTCCTCCTGCGCCTTCGTCGGGCAGAAGCTCACCACCTACCGGTGCGAGCTGCGCTCCGACCTGACCTTCGCGGGTGGCCGCCAGGTCACCGCCGAGGACGTGAAGTTCTCCTTCGACCGCATCAAGCAGATCAACTCCGACCAGGGCCCGGCGCCGCTGTTCAACACCCTGGAGTCGGTCAAGGCCGAGGGCCGCAGCGTCATCTTCAACCTGGCCGCACCCGACGCCACCTTCCCGTTCAAGATCGCCACGGGCGCCGCCTCGATCGTGGACAAGGAGCAGTACCCGGCGAAGGCGCTGCGCACGGACGGCAAGGCCGACGGCTCGGGCCCGTTCACGCTGAAGGCCTACAAGGCCGGCTCCACCGCCGAGCTCAAGCCCAACGCGGCGTACAAGGGGCAGGCCAAGCCCGCCAACTCCGCCGTCACCGTCCGGTACTTCAAGGACTCGGCACAGCTGGACCAGGCCTGGAAGGACCACCAGATCGAGGTGGCGCACCGGGACATGCCCCCGTCGGTGCTCGCGGGCCTCAACCCGGGCCTGAAGGACACCCGCTACCAGACCTCCGGCGGCACCGAGGCCCGTCACATGGTCTTCAACGTCCGCCCCGGCTCCGCCGTCCAGAAGCCGGCCGTCCGCCAGGCCATGGCCGCCGCGCTGGACCGGTCGAAGATCGCCGCCGACGTCTACAAGGGCACGGTCACCCCGCTGTACTCCCTCGTCCCGGCCGGGATCGCCGGGCACAGCACGCCGTTCTTCGACACCTACCCCGCGCCGAGCGGCGCGACGGCCCGCAAGCTCCTCACCGACGCGGGCGTCGCCGTGCCGGTCTCGCTCACGCTGGGCGTCAACACGCGCGGCGCGAACGTGGCCGAGGCCGAGGAGATCAAGCGGCAGCTGGAGTCCACCGGGCTGTTCCAGGTCCAGGTCAAGCAGGTCGAGGCCTGGGAGGACTTCCAGAAGGCCTACGCGGCGGGGCAGTTCGACGCTTACACCATCGGCTGGATCGCCGACTTCCCGGACGCGGACAACTTCCTCGCCCCGCTGGTCGGCAAGGACTCCAGCATGAACAACGGCTTCTCCGACAAGGCCGTCGAGGACCTCATCGCCCGCACCCAGTCCTACCAGGACCGCGGAGAGGCCTCGAACGACTTCCACGAGCTCCAGCGGGTGGTCTCCCAGCAGATCCCGCTGCTGCCGATCTGGCAGAAGAAGGACTACGTCCTCTCCCGCGAGGCCGTCACCGGCCTGCAGTACCTCTCCGACGGCACCGGCGTGTGGCGCCTGTGGGAGCTCAACTGGCTGTAGCCGGTCCGAGGGTGTCCCCGTGGGCCACCAGGAGCGTGCGCAGGGCGGTGGCGAGGGTGTCGCAGTCGCCCCGGTCCAGGGGGGCCAGCAGCCGTGCGTAGTGCGCCAGGTGGTCCACGATGACGGAGTCCGCCAGGGTACGGCCCCGCTCGGTCAGGCGGATCCGCACCGAGCGGCGGTCGGCCCCGTCGCGGACCCGTTCCACCAGGCCCTTGGCCTCCAGGCGGTCGATCCGGTTGGTGATCGCGCCGGAGGTCACCATGGCCGCCGGGATCAGCGCCCCGGCGGTCAGCCCGTCCGTGGGGCCTGACCGGCGCAGGGTCATCAGTACGTCGAACTCGCCGACTTCCAGGCCGTGCTCGGCGGTGAAGTCCTTCAGGTACTTGTCGATGATCCGCGTCATGCGCTGGATCCTGGCGAGCACCTCGACGGGCCACAGCGCGTCCGCCAGGTCGGGGCGCTCCTTCTGCCACTGCCCGGCGACCGCGGCCACCATGTCCTGATCCCCACGGGTGTTCTCCATACCCGAAGAATACCTCAACGTTAAGACACTTGACGTTGAAGGAGTCTGCCTGCTTTTATCTCAACGTTGAGATTGTCAAGCTTGAGGCATCAGGGGAGTGGGCATCCATGACGGTCAGCGAGACCACCGACACCACCACCATCACCACCGGCAGGGGCGCCGCCGGCGCCGCGCCCGAGGCTCCTCCGCGCGGCCCCGTCCCGGTCCTGTGGCTCGCCCTGCTCGCCACGCCCATCGCCGCCGGGGCCAACGCGCCGGTGCTGATCCTCCCGGACATGGCCCGCTCCCTCGGCGTGGCCGACGCCACCGCCGCCCAGCTGCTCACCGCCTTCGGCTGGGCCATGGCCGTCGGCACCCCGCTCATCGCCGGACTCCTGCGCCGCCGCGGCCTGGCCGCGGTGCTCCGGCTGGCCACCGTCCTCGTCCTGGCCGGCACCGCGCTCGTCGCCGTCTCCCCCTGGCTCCCGCTCACCCTCGTCGGCCGCTGCGCCCAGGCCGCAGGAGGCGCCGGATTCGTCGCGGCCGCGATGAGCCTCGCCGGGTCCGCCCGCCGGATGGGCGTGATCAGCGCCGGCTTCGGCATGCTCGGTGCCTCCGGGCCGCTGCTCGGCCGGACCCTCGCGGACGGCGCCTCCTGGCGGCTCGCCCTCGCCGTCCAGGCGGTCTCCCTGCTCGCGGTACCCGTGGTCCTGCGCCGCGCCGGCCACACCGCCCCCGCCCCCGCGGGCCGCTTCGACGCCCGCGGCGCCGCCCTGCTGACCGCGTTCGCCACCGCCCTCGTCCTGCTGCCGACCCAGCCGCTCGCCGCCCTGGGTGCCGCGCTCGCCGCCGCCGTCCTGCTCGCCCTGCACGTACGCCGCCGCCCCGACGGGTTCGTGCCCGCCGCGCTGCTGCGCCGGCCCGTCTTCGTGATCTCGGCGCTGCTCGCGCTGGCCCTGTCGGTCTCCTACTTCACCCTGCTGTTCTCGGTGCCCCGGCTGCTCGCCGACCGCGCCGGATGGGACGCGGCCTCCGCCGGGGTCTGGCAGCTGGCCGCCCTGCTCACCGGCTCCGCCCTGTCGTGGCTGCTCGCCGCCGCCTCCGCCCGGATGGGCCGCGCGACCGTCCGCACCGTGCTCGTCGCCGCCGGAGCCGCCGCCGCGCTCACCGGGATCCTCGCCTCCTCCGGCCCGCTGCTGGTGGTGGCCACCGGGATGGCCGTCTTCACCGCCAGCGCCGCCAACGCCGTCCTGTCGACGCACGCCGTGGCCTCCGCCCCCGACGAGGCCCACCGGCCCAGCGCCATCGGCCTGTTCACCCTCTGCTACCAGCTCGGCGGCGCCTTCGGCCCGGCGATCGCCACCCTCCTCGTCCTCGGATCCTGAGCACGGGACCCGGCCGGGCGGGCGGGAGGCGGCCGGTCCGCCCCCCCCGCCCGCGGCGCCGTTTCAGGACCGCGCCGCGGCGTCGAGCGGCGGGACGGTCTCGGCGGGGGAGGGAGGCCCCGGCGGGGTGCCGTCCCCGAACGGGCGCCCGCCCAGGGCCTCCCGGCCGTGCGGGGTGAGCCAGCCCGAGGGGTCGGGGCCGGCGGGGACGATCCCGGTCGGGTTGACGTGCGCGTGGACCACGTAGAAGTGCTGCTTGATGTGGCCGAAGTCGACGGTGTCCCCGAAGCCGGGCGTCTGGAACAGGTCCCGGGCGTAGGCCCACAGCACCGGCATCTCGGTCAGCTTCTGCCGGTTGCACTTGAAGTGGCCGTGGTAGACGGCGTCGAAGCGCACCAGCGAGGTGAACAGCCGCACGTCCGCCTCGGTGATCGTCTCCCCGACCAGGTAGCGGGAGTGCTCCAGCCGCTCGGAGAGCCGGTCGAGCCGGGCGAAGAGGCGCCCGTACGCCTCCTCGTACGCCTCCTGCGATTTGGCGAACCCGGTGCGGTACACGCCGTCGTTCACGTCGGCGTAGATCTCCTCGCCGACCGCGTCGATCTCCGGCCGCAGCGCGAGCGGATACAGGTCCGGCGCGCCGTCGCGGTGGTACGCCGACCACTCCGTCGCCAGGTCGAGGGTCAGCCGCGCGTAGTCGTTGGTGACCACCGCACCGCTCGGCACGTCCACGATCGCCGGCACCGTGACGCCCCGGTCGTAGTCGGGGTCGCGGGCGAGGAAGGCCTCCTGGAGGCGCTCCATGCCCAGCACCGGGTCGCGGCCGCCCGGGTCGAGGTCGAAGGTCCAGCTGCGCTTGTCGTGCGTGGGCCCGGCGATCGCCATGGGCAGGGCCTTCTCCAGGCCCAGGAGCCGGCGGAAGATCACCGTGCGGTGGGCCCAGGGGCAGGCGCGGCTGACCACGAGGCGGTAGCGGCCGGGCTCCACCGGGAACCCGTCGCGGCCGTCGGCGGTGATCCGGGTGGTGATGTAGCGGCTGTCGCGTGAATACCCCTTGGCGGGGCCTACGTTGCTCATCCCTGGGCCATACCCACCACCCGGTGGGGCGAGCGGCCGCTCCACCGGCGCTCCGCCGCCCCTCGTCCCCGCCCGTCCCCCTGGCCCCCCCCGGCCGCCCGGCCCCGCTCAGCCTTCCGCGGGATCCGGGTCCGAGGCCCGCCTGCCGCCCCGCGCGACCGCGGTCTGGGCCATGCCCGGCAGGAAGTCCGCGAACAGCTCGTGCACCTCCCGCACCAGCGGCCGCAGCACCCGGAAGCGGGCCAGGACGATGCCCCGGGTCGTCAGCTGGGCGCCCCGCTCGGCGAGCCGGCGGGTCTTCTCGCTCTCCGGGGAGCGGTCGAAGACCCAGTACAGGACGAGGCCCATCTGCGAGAGCCACATCAACTCCGGCAGCACGTCGGCCAGCTCGGCCGGCACCTTGGTCTTCGTCCCGGCCAGCACCTCGCGGTGGATGTCGATGGCCGCCTGCCGCGCCGGTTCCGATTCCGGGGAGAACGGGCTGAGCGGACTCTCGGGATCCGCCGCGTTCTTGAAGAACTGGGAGGCGAACTCGTGGTACGGCGCGGCGATGTCCAGCCAGCTCGTCAGCACCCCGGCGAGCCGCTTCTGGAGGTCGGTCTCCTGGTCCAGGATCGGCCGGACGGCCGCCTGGTGGGCGGCGCTGATCCGGTCGTAGAACCCCTGGACCAGGTGTTCCTTCGATTCGTAGTAGTAGTACGCGTTGCCGACCGAGACCCCCGCCTCCTTGGCGATGGCCCGCATGGTCGTCTTGTCGAACCCGCGTTCCTGGAACAGACGGAGCGCGGTTTCGAGGATGAGCGTGCGGGTCTGCTCGCTCTTGGGAGCCTTCTGATCTGTCACGGTGTCCGACCTTATCGGGGAGCCCGGCACTGGTCGTCACAGGCCGCTTCCCCGGGCTCCGCTTCGGACTTGGTCCGGACCGCGTGCCGGACGGCGGCGGCCGTGTGCATCGCGGCCTTCGCGAAGGGCCGGCCGGCCGGGGTGGCCAGCCACTCGGCTTTCGCCCGGTACCCGGCCAGCGCCCACAGGCACATCACGAAGGCGTCCGTCCCGCGCCACACCTGCCCCTGGTCCCCGACCACGGTGATCTCGCGGAGGGTCTGGGCGTGGGCGAGCTTCGGGAACCGCCGCCAGGCCTGGGCGGACGCGGCCGGCACCAGCCGCAGCGGGACCAGCTGGCGCTGCTTGACCAGCCAGTTCCGGATGTGCACGCACACCGGGCAGTCGCGGTCGTAGAGGACGGTCAGGTACCGGACGGGCACCGGCTCCTTCGCCTGCTCGGCCACGGCTCAGGCCCCGGCCGGAGCGGTCCACCCCTGCGGGGCGACGGGCGGCACCGGCGGCAGCTGCGCGGCCTGGCGCTCCATGATCCCGCGGCGGCGCATCCGGCTCAGCACCCACACGTTGCCCAGGTGCATGACGCCGAGCACGAGCAGGACGACGCCGAGCTTCACCGACAGGGCCTCGAACAGCCCGCGGGCCTCCAGGATGGTGTCGGCCGAGCGCAGGTAGAGGGTCACGAAGCCGATGTTGACCAGGTAGAACCCGACCACCAGGAGGTGGTTGACGGCCTCGGCGAGCTTCTCGTTGCCCTGGAGCACGTCGGCGATGAAGATCCGCCCGTTGCGGCTGAGGGTGCGGGCCACCCAGACGGTGAGCCCGATGCTGACGAGCAGGTAGATGACGTACGCGACCACGGTGAGGTCCATTGCCCCAGCCCCTTTGAACGTGTTCAACTGCTGACGTCTCCGACTGTAGACGTTCTTTTGAACACGTTCAAGCCTCTGTCGCGGGGAATCCTCACCCGGACTTGCGCAGCCCCAGCGGGTGGTCGGGCGCGAGGTGGTTCGCCAGGGCCACGAGCACCTCCGTGCTCGCGTTCTGGACGGTGCTGCCCTTGCCCTGGGTGCTCACCGTGGCGATCGCCAGCTTCTTCGCCGGCAGGTAGGCCACCGTCGCCGCGTACCCGGCGAAGGACGGGTTCTGCAGGATCCAGTCGCCCTGCACGGCCAGCCCCAGGGCGTACGAGACACCCGGCTGGACCGTCGAGACCGGCGTGAGCTGCGCCTTGTGGGACTCCGGGCTCAGCAGCTTCCCCTCGCCGATCGCCGTGAAGGACTTCGCCATGTCCGTCATCGTGGACGTCATCACCGCCCCCGGCGCGATCGTCCACGACGGGTCCCAGTACGTGGAGTCCTCGAACACCTTGCGCTCGTTGTCGAAGGCGTGCAGGACCGGCGCCGGGATCTCCGCGGTGGACGGGTTCGAGGTCCCGGTCAGCCCCAGCGGCCCGATGATCTCCTCGCGCATCACCTCGGCCAGCGGCCGGCCCCGCACCTTGCCGATGATGTCGCCCAGGATCTGCCAGTTGCCGTGCGAGTAGGCGAAGCCCGAGCCCGGCGCCCGCACCAGGGGCTTGTCCACGGAGATCCGGATCAGCTCGTCCGAGGTCCAGTGCCGGAACGGGTTCTCGTACAGGGCGGCGAGGAACTTCGGGTCCCGGACGTAGTCGGAGTACCCGGAGGTGGTCGAGGCCAGCATCCGCAGCGTGATCGCGTCCGCGTGCGGGAGGTCGGGACGCCAGCGGGAGATGCTGTCGTCGAGCGAGACCCGGCCCTCGTCGACCAGCTTGAGCAGCGCGGTCGTCAGGTACGGGATCGCGACGGCCCCGTTGCGGAACCGCATGTCGGGGGTGGCGGGGATCCCGGTCATGGTCTCCCCGGCGGCGACCGAGGCGACCCGCTCGCCCCCGGTCCACACCTCGGCCATGGAGGCGGTGAGCTTGAACTTCGCCAGCGACTGCTGCACCTGCGCCCGCGCGAAGGCGGCGGCGTCCCCGGCCAGGCAGACCCCGCCCCGCGAGACCTGCCCGGCCGGGCAGTCCGCCTCGTCCCCGGCGGCCGCGGGCGTCCCGCAGCCGGACAGCAGGGAGGCCCCGAGGACCAACGGGAGCAGCATCGCGGGCTTCACGGAACGACGGCGCACGGGTGCCTCCAACGACTCGGAGCGCTTCCCCTCCCCTGCCCGGACCCTAGCCCCGCCCCCACCACCCGGCGCGCCGGACCGTCCGGGCGGGTGACGCCCCCGGAACGGACCGAGGCCCGCACCCCGGGAAGGGGTGCGGGCCTCGGGCTCCGGCGGGGACGGTCAGAAGCGGCGCGTGATCAGCGCGCGCTTGACTTCCTGGATCGCCTTCGTGACCTCGATGCCACGGGGGCACGCGTCGGTGCAGTTGAAGGTCGTGCGGCAGCGCCACACGCCGTCCTTGTCGTTCAGGATCTCCAGCCGCTGCTCGCCGGCCTCGTCACGCGAGTCGAAGATGAAGCGGTGGGCGTTGACGATCGCCGCCGGGCCGAAGTACTGGCCGTCGTTCCAGAACACCGGGCACGAGGACGTGCACGCGGCGCACAGGATGCACTTGGTGGTGTCGTCGAAGCGCTCGCGGTCCTCGGCGGACTGCAGGCGCTCGCGCGTCGGCTCGTTGCCCTTGGTGACCAGGAACGGCATGACGTCCCGGTACGCCTGGAAGAAGGGCTCCATGTCGACCACGAGGTCCTTCATCACCGTGAGGCCCTTGATGGCCTCGACCGTGATGGGCTTCTCCGGGTTGATGTCCTTGATCAGCGTCTTGCAGGCGAGCCTGTTCTTGCCGTTGATCCGCATCGCGTCGGAGCCGCAGATGCCGTGCGCGCAGGAGCGGCGGAAGGTCAGCGTGCCGTCCAGGTCCCACTTGATCTTGTGGAGACCGTCGAGCACGCGCTCCTTCGGGTCGATCTCGATCTGGAAGTCCTGCCACTCCGCCTCGGCCGAGACCTCGGGGTTGTAGCGGCGGATCCGGAAGGTGACCGTGATGTTGTGCGAGGCCGCGGCCTCGGCCTCCACCTTGTCGAGGGTCGGGGTAGCCATCAGTACTTACGCTCCATCGGCTGGTAGCGGGTGACGACGACGGGCTTGTAGTCCAGGCGGACGGAGTCCTTGCCGTCGGCGCCGACCTCGCGGTACGCCATGGTGTGGCGCATGAAGTTGACGTCGTCGCGGTTCGGGTAGTCCTCGCGGTAGTGACCGCCGCGGGACTCCTTGCGCGCCAGGGCGGACACGGCCATGACCTCGGCCAGGTCGAGCAGGTTGCCCAGCTCGATGGCCTCCAGCAGGTCCGTGTTGAAGCGCTTGCCCTTGTCCTGGACGGACACGTTCTTGTAGCGCTCGCGCAGTTCCGCGATCTTCTCGACCGCGGTCTTGATGGTCTGCTCCGTGCGGAACACCATCACGCACGCGTCCATCGTCTCCTGGAGCTCCAGGCGCAGGTCGGCGACCCGCTCGGTGCCCGTGGAGTTGCGCAGGTGCTCGACCAGGTCGGCGACCTGCTGCGCCGGGTTCTCCGGCAGCTCGACGTAGTCGTGCTTCGCCGCGTACTCGGCCGCCGCGATGCCGGAGCGCTTGCCGAAGACGTTGATGTCCAGCAGCGAGTTGGTGCCCAGGCGGTTGGCGCCGTGCACCGACACGCACGCGACCTCGCCGGCCGCGTACAGGCCCGGGACGACGGTGGTGTTGTCCGCCAGGACCTCACCCTCGACGTTGGTCGGGATGCCGCCCATGGCGTAGTGCGCGGTGGGCTGGATCGGGATCGGGTCCGTGTAGGGCTCGATACCGAGGTAGGTGCGCGCGAACTCCGTGATGTCCGGGAGCTTGGCGTCCAGCTGCTCCGGCGGGAGGTGCGTCAGGTCCAGGTACACGTGGTCCCCGGCCGGACCGCAGCCGCGGCCCTCGCGGATCTCGGTGTAGATGGAGCGCGAGACGACGTCACGGGACGCGAGGTCCTTCATGACCGGCGCGTACTTCTCCATGAAGCGCTCGCCGTCCTTGTTGCGGAGGATGCCGCCCTCACCACGGGCGCCCTCCGTCAGCAGGATGCCCATGCGCCAGATGCCCGTCGGGTGGAACTGGAAGAACTCCATGTCCTCCAGCGGCAGGCCGCGGCGGTAGCAGGCCGCCTGGCCGTCACCCGTCAGGGTGTGCGCGTTGGAGGTCACCTT
Organism: Streptomyces sp. NPDC058157; assembly: GCF_042884105.1. Taxonomy (NCBI): domain Bacteria; kingdom Bacillati; phylum Actinomycetota; class Actinomycetes; order Kitasatosporales; family Streptomycetaceae; genus Streptomyces; species Streptomyces sp. NPDC058157. Next base: position 3,502 of record NZ_JBHVUQ010000140.1, on the reverse strand, counting down.
GAAGAACTTGCCGGTGCCGCCGGAGGCGTAGATGACCGCCTTGGCCTGGAACACGTGGATCTCGCCGGTGGCGAGCTCGTACGCGACCACACCCGCGGACTTCTTCACACCGTCGACCTCGACCAGCAGCTGGTCCAGGACGTAGAACTCGTTGAAGAACTCCACACCCTCCTTGACGCAGTTCTGGTACAGCGTCTGGAGGATCATGTGGCCGGTGCGGTCCGCGGCGTAGCAGGACCGGCGGACCGGCGCCTCGCCGTGGTTGCGCGAGTGACCGCCGAAGCGGCGCTGGTCGATGGTGCCGTCCGGGGTGCGGTTGAACGGCAGGCCCATCTTCTCGAGGTCGAGGACCGCGTCGATGGCCTCCTTCGCCAGGATCTCGGCGGCGTCCTGGTCGACCAGGTAGTCACCGCCCTTGACCGTGTCGAAGGTGTGCCACTCCCAGTTGTCGTCCTCCACGTTGGCCAGCGCGGCGGCCATGCCGCCCTGCGCGGCGCCCGTGTGGGAGCGGGTGGGGTAGAGCTTCGTCAGCACGGCGGTGCGGCTGCGCTTCGTCGCCTCGATGGCGGCGCGCATGCCCGCGCCACCGGCGCCGACGATCACGGTGTCGTACTTGTGGATCTTCATTTGATTCGCCTCAGCCCCGTTGCCTAGCGGATGTTCGGGTCGAAGGTGAAGATCACCAGCGTGCCCAGAAGGATGGTGAACACCGTGGCGGTGTAGAGCAGGCCCTTCAGCCACAGCCGCGTGTTGGCGCGCTCCGCGTAGTCGTTGATGACGGTACGCAGACCGTTCGCGCCGTGCAGCATGGCCAGCCACAGCATCAGCAGGTCCCAGACCTGCCAGAACGGGGAAGCCCAGCGGCCGGCGACGAAGGCGAAGCCGACCTTGGACACGCCGCCGTCCAGCACCAGCTGGATGACGAGGTGGCCGATGACGAGGACGACCAGCACGATGCCCGAGAGGCGCATGAACAGCCACGCGGCCATCTCGAAGTTGCCGCGGGTCGAGCGCGGCGTCTTGCCGGTCCGCTTGCGCGGGGCCTCGATGTAGGGCGCCGGGTTGTCGGTGTCGTAGAGGGAGACGCCCTCCACGGAGCCGATCGCCTGGGCGGAAGAAGTGTCAGAAGACATGCGTGTCACTCCCCGAACAGAACGCGGTAGGCGTGGCCGAGGACCGGGAGGACGGCGAAGGCCATCGTCACGGCCCACAGGCCCACGACAGTCCAGAGCATCTGCTTCTGGTAGCGGGGGCCCTTGGACCAGAAGTCCACGGCGATGACACGGAGACCGTTGAGCGCGTGGAACAGGATGGCGGCGACGAGGCCGTACTCCAGCAGCGCGACGATCGGAGTCTTGTAGGTAGCCACGACATCGTCGTACGCCTCAGGGGAGACGCGGACGAGTGCGGTGTCGAGGACGTGTACGAACAGGAAGAAGAAAATGAGGACGCCGGTGACTCGATGAGCCACCCAGGACCACATTCCTTCCCGGCCGCGGTACAACGTTCCAGCCGGCACGGAAAACCCTCCGGAAGCGGGGCGGGGGCCAGCCGGCTTCTTTGTCGGTCGGGCCCGGCCGGGTACGGTCCACCGGCCCCGGACATCGTAGCGACGCTTCGTCGGTTCCCTCGCGCGGGGTCCTCTGGTGTGATCAAACAGGCACGGACGGCCTATCCCGCAGGGGCAAACAGGCCGAAATCGGCCGCCGATCGGCCGTCACCAGGCCCTGTGCCGCGCAGAGGGGACTGCGCGCCCGCCAGCCGGTCGAGCAGGCACAGCAGCCGGGAGCGGGCCACGAGCCGCAGTTCGTCGGCCGCGATCGAGCGCTCCTCGTCGATCTCGTGACCCATCCTCCGGCGGATCGCGGCCAGCAGCTGGCTTATCTGCTCCTCGGGCGGATGCCCGTCCAGGCAGATCACGAAGGCGTGCCCGAAGGTGCGCTCGTACTCCGCCCGGGCCGCGTCCAGCGCCACCAGCGCCGCGTAGGGCGCCCCGTGGCCCAGCTCCGCCGAGGACTCCCGGGCCAGCGCCTCGGTGAGGTCGCCCTGCGACAGGTCGTACGCCGCCTCGTCGCCCGCCGCCAGCAGGGACGCCGTGTCCGGGTAGGGGCGGTGGTCGGACACCCGCTGGGCCCAGCGGACGCTGCCGCAGCAGTGCAGCAGGGCCGTCCGCGCGTGCTCGGGCGGCAGCGAGTTGAACCGCGCCAGCCCGGCGCCCGGAGCGGAGACCGGGCCGCGGACCTGTGCCGGAAGGGGGCTGGACAGCGGAGGTCTCCTCGGGGCGCGGCGCGGGTGTACCGCCACGCTAGCGATCTCAAGGAGGCGGTGGCGTATGCATAAGGGGTTTTCACCCGGAAGTGAGCCGAAAGGATGACACCCGGGCCGGATTGAACCGGCCGAAGAGAGGGGAGGGCGACCGAGGCCGCCACCCCCCACAGGAGAGGCCCCGGCCGCCATCCGTCACGGGCTCGTGCGACAAGCCCGTATCTGTGTCAGCGTCCGGAGTGCGTTTTCTGTCACACCTCGCTCCGCGCAGGCTTGGTTGCTGGTTGTACAACGCGTGGACGAGAGGGACGCGAAAGCCGTAACGTGCGGATTTGCGCCACACGTACAGGACGTCGAACGGGTTGGGGACTTTGCTGGGGGACGACGCGGAGCTGACCGCCGCGGTGCTCGCGGCACAGGACGGCGACGAGAGCGCGTTCCGGACTGTGTACCGCGCCGTGCACCCGCGCCTGCTCGGATACGTACGCACGCTCGTCGGCGACGGCGACGCGGAAGACGTGACCTCCGAGGCATGGCTGCAGATCGCCCGCGACCTCGCCTCCTTCACCGGGGACGCCGACCGCTTCCGCGGCTGGGCGGCCCGGATCGCCCGCAACCGGGCCCTCGACCACATCCGCATGCGCGGCCGCCGGCCCGCCGTCGGCGGCGACGAGACCGAGCTGACCGGCCGGGCCGCCGACTCCGACACCTACGGCGAGGCCATGGAGGCCCTGTCCACGGGCCGCACCATGGCGCTGATCGCCCAGCTCCCGCAGGACCAGGCCGAGGCCGTCGTCCTGCGGGTGGTCGTCGGCCTCGACGCCAAGAGCGCGGCCGAGACCCTCGGCAAGCGCCCCGGCGCGGTCCGCACGGCCGCCCACCGGGGCCTGAAGAAGCTCGCCGAACTGCTGGGCGCCGACTCCGGGCCCGCGGGCGAGACCGAGGTCGGGGCGCGGGTCGGCCATAATGCCGGAGACCTGGCGCGGGACCGGGACCTCGACGCCGTACCGGCGCAGCGGGCACGGGCCAAGGACCTCGTGGAACGAACCGGTGTGACGCATTCACGTTGGCGGACGCAGAAGGACATGTGATGGCCGACGAGCACAAGGCGTGGCTGGACGGAGCCACGGCGGAGGAGCTGCTGAGCGGACGGGCCGCCGGCCCGGTCGGACCCGGCGCCGACCCGCGCGCCCGGGCCGAGGCCGCCCGACTGCGCGCCGCCCTCGACGCCCTGACC